>NZ_BAABFL010000478.1:0-73355 GCF_039540975.1 Kistimonas scapharcae | reverse complement strand
CTGATCGCTCCTATCGCCATGGAAGAAGGTCTGCGCTTCGCGATTCGTGAAGGTGGCCGTACTGTTGGCGCCGGTGTTGTTGCCAAGATCATCGCCTAATAGCGACCTGATCTGACTCTACCGCTCTAAACAAATAGCCCCGGGCTCAGGCTCGGGGCTTTTACTGTATAAAATATTGACAGTAATATTGACGGCGCGTAGAATCCCGCTTTCTTTGCTGTCTGCCCACCAATGATGGGGCGGACTTTGTTCTTTAAATATTATTAGGTCATGAAGATGAGTCAGCAGCCTAAAGCTCAACAAATCCGAATTCGACTCAAGGCTTTTGATCATCGCCTGATCGACCAGTCCACACAGGAAATCGTGGAAACTGCTAAGCGCACTGGTGCTCAGGTTCGAGGTCCCATCCCCCTGCCTACTCGCAAGGAACGCTTCACCGTGCTGATTTCTCCGCACGTCAACAAGGATGCCCGTGACCAGTACGAAATTCGTACGCACAAGCGCATGCTGGATATCGTCGAGCCAACTGAAAAAACCGTTGATGCTCTGATGAAGCTCGATCTTGCTGCGGGCGTTGAAGTTCAAATTAGCCTCGGCTAATTATCTGGCGAGAGCGCGTTCTGCGTGTCTCGTCGTGTGTAACGCTCTGAGATGGGCGGCCATAGCGGGTGATAGCCCCGTACACGAAATGAGGTAAATCATGTCAAATCAAGCTGACGGCAAAAAGCCGCGCCTCGGCCTGATCGGCAAGAAGTGCGGGATGACCCGTATTTTCACCGAAGATGGTGCTTCTTTGCCGGTTACTGTCGTTGAAATTGGTCCTAACCGTATTGCCCAGGTGCGTACTGTCGATGTTGATGGTTACAGTGCTGTTCAGGTTGCGGCTGGTGCCAAGAAAGCATCTCGTCTCACTAAGCCAGAAGCTGGCCACTACGCCAAGGCAGGCGTTGAAGCCGGTTCCGTGCTGGTTGAGTTCCGTACTTCTGAAGAATCCGAGCTGAAAGTCGGTGACGTTCTGCCTGTTTCCATGTTTGAGGCAGGTCAGAAGGTTGATGTTACCGGTCGCTCCAAGGGTAAGGGTTTCCAGGGTGTTGTTAAACGCTGGAACTTCCGTACTCAGGACGCTACCCACGGTAACTCCCTGTCTCACCGTGCGCCTGGTTCCATCGGTCAGTGTCAGACTCCTGGACGCGTGTTCAAGGGTAAGAAGATGGCTGGACATATGGGCGATGAGCGCGTGACTGTTCAGTCACTGGAAATCGTTCGCGTCGACGAAGAGCGTAACCTTCTGCTCATCAAGGGTGCGGTGCCGGGTGCTACTGGTGCTGATGTTGTTATCAAGCCTGCTGTTAAAGCTGGCTCCGCAGCCTGAGGGGATTTGAAGTATGGATCTGAATGTAATGGGTTCAGGCGCTCTGCAGGTTTCTGATGCAACCTTTGGTGCCGAATTCAATGAATCACTGATTCATCAGGCGGTTGTGGCTTTTCTGGCTGGCGGCCGTCAGGGCACCAAGCAGCAGAAGACTCGCAGCGATGTAAGCGGCGGTGGTCGTAAGCCTTGGCGTCAGAAGGGTACTGGTCGTGCACGTGCCGGTACTATTCGTAGCCCAATTTGGCGCGGGGGTGGCACCACGTTTGCTGCACGTCCTCAGGATCATTCTCAGAAACTGAACCGTAAGATGTACCGTGGTGCACTGCGTTCTATTCTGTCTGAGCTGGTTCGCCAGGAGCGTCTGGTTGTCGTTGAAAGCCTGAAGCTGGAAGCGCCTAAGACCAAGCAGATGGTTGCCAAGCTGAAAGAGCTGGAAACCAATAATGCACTGTTTGTGTCCGAAGAGATTGATGCAAACCTGTATCTGTCTGCGCGCAACATTCCTTACGTCGATGTTCGCGATGTGCAGGGTGTGGATCCGGTCAGCCTGGTTGCTCATGACAAAGTTGTCATGACCGTGGCAGCCGTGAAGAAGTTCGAGGAGATGCTGGGATGAACCAGGAACGTCTGTTGAAGGTGCTGCTTGGGCCTCACATTTCCGAGAAGGCTTCGGTAGTCGCTGAAGAACGTAATCAATACGTTTTCAAAGTGGCCAAAGACGCTGTAAAGCTTGAAATCAAAAAAGCTGTTGAGCAGCTGTTTGAAGTCAAGGTCAAGTCTGTCCGCACTGTAAACGTGAAGGGCAAGACCAAGCGCACCATGCGTGGTCTGGGCAAGCGTTCAGACTGGAAGAAAGCGTACGTTGCTCTGGAAGCGGGTCAGGAAATTGACTTCGCGGACGCTGAGTAAGAGGAGATCGACAGATGGCTGTTGTTAAGTGTAAACCCACTTCTCCCGGGCGCCGCTTTGTAGTCAAGGTTGTTAACCCTGACCTGCACAAGGGGAAACCCTTCGCTGCGCTGTTAGAGAAGAAAAGCAAGACCGGTGGTCGTAACAATAACGGTCGTATCACGACCCGTCACAAGGGTGGTGGTCATAAGCAGCATTACCGTGTGATCGACTTCCGTCGCAACAAGGATGGTATTCCTGCGACTGTTGAGCGCCTGGAATACGATCCGAACCGTACAGCAAACATCGCCCTGCTGAAGTACCTGGACGGTGAGCGCCGTTATATCATCGCTCCCAAGGGTGTGAAGGCTGGTGACAAGCTGTTCTCTGGTGTGGATGCGCCGATCAAGGCAGGTAACACTCTGCCTCTGCGTAATATCCCTCTGGGTTCTGTGATTCACTGTGTTGAACTGAAGCCTGGCAAGGGTGCGCAGATGATGCGTTCCGCCGGTACTTCTGCTCAGCTGGTTGCCCGTGACGGTGCTTATGTGACCCTGCGTCTGCGCTCCGGCGAAATGCGTAAGGTGTTGGCTGACTGTCGTGCGACTCTCGGTGAGGTATCCAACAGCGAGCATAACCTGCGCTCACTGGGTAAGGCTGGAGCCAAGCGCTGGCGTGGTGTTCGCCCGACCGTTCGTGGTGTTGCCATGAACCCGGTAGATCACCCGCACGGTGGTGGTGAAGGTCGTACCTCCGGTGGTCGTCATCCGGTTACTCCGTGGGGTGTGCCCACCAAGGGTCGGAAGACTCGCTCGAACAAGCGTACTGACAAGTTCATTGTCCGTCGCCGCAAGTAATTGAGAGATAGAGGATACGACAGTGCCACGTTCACTTAAAAAAGGTCCTTTTATTGACCTGCACCTGCTGAAGAAGGTGGAGGACGCGGTAGAGTCTGGAAACAAGCGCCCGATCAAGACCTGGTCGCGCCGTTCCATGATTATTCCGCAAATGGTTGGTCTGACCCTGGCTGTTCATAATGGTCGTCAGCACGTACCCGTCTATGTGTCCGAAGAAATGGTTGGCCACAAGCTGGGTGAATTTGCCGCAACGCGTACCTACCGTGGTCACGCAGCGGACAAGAAGGCCAAGAAGCGTTAAGAAGGGATAAGAGATGAAAGAAGTAGCTGCTATGCACAAAGGCGCTCGCATTTCTGCCCAGAAAGCTCGCTTGGTCGTTGACCTTGTTCGCGGCAAAGGGGTGGCTGAAGCGCTGGACATCCTGACCTACAGCAACAAAAAAGCTGCTGTCCTGGTCAAGAAGGTTCTGGAATCCGCAATCGCCAATGCGGAACACAACGATGGCATGGATATCGACGAGCTGAAGGTATCCAGCGCCTACGTTAACGAAGGCATGACCATGAAGCGCATCAAGCCTCGGGCGAAAGGCCGTGCTGATCGCATTCTGAAGCGGACTTGCCATATCACTGTCAAGGTTGCTGAGGTGTAATCAGATGGGTCAGAAAGTACATCCAACGGGAATTCGCCTGGGCATCGTCAAGAACCACACCTCTGTGTGGTATGCCGAAGGCAGCGCTTATGCAGACAACCTGATTGCTGATCTGAAGGTGCGTGAGTACCTGCAGAAGAAGCTGAAGAATGCGTCTGTTAGCCGTATCGATATTCAGCGTCCCGCGCAAAGCGCACGCGTCACCATCCACACTGCCCGTCCCGGTATCGTGATCGGCAAGAAGGGTGAAGACGTTGAGCGTCTGCGTCAGGACCTGAACAAGATGATGAATGTGCCTGTGCACATCAACATCGAAGAAGTACGCAAGCCTGAGATGGATGCTCAGCTGGTAGCGCAAGGTATTGCGGGCCAGCTGGAGCGTCGTGTTATGTTCCGTCGCGCCATGAAGCGTGCGGTTCAGAACACCATGCGTTTGGGCGCCAAGGGTATTCGTGTTCAGATTTCCGGCCGTCTCGGCGGTGCTGAAATCGCACGGACCGAGTGGTACCGCGAAGGTCGTGTGCCTCTGCACACCCTGCGTGCCGATATCGATTACGCTACTTACGAAGCACACACCACTTATGGTGTGATCGGTATCAAGGTCTGGATCTTCAAGGGCGAAGTCATCGGCGGCGTCCATGAAGAGGAAAAAGAACAGAAGAAACCCGCTCGACGTCCGCGTCGCAAGCCGGCTAAGAAGTAAGGAGTAATAACGATGCTCCAACCTAAGCGTACTAAGTTCCGCAAGATGCAGAAGGGCCGTAACCGCGGTCTGGCTCAGCGTGGCTCCAAGGTCAGCTTCGGCGAATACGCATTGAAGGCAACTGGCCGTGGCCGTATAACAGCCCGTCAGATTGAAGCAGCTCGTCGTGCGATGACTCGTCACGTTAAGCGTGCTGGTAAAATCTGGATTCGCATCTTCCCTGACAAGCCCATCAGTAAGAAGCCTCTTGAGGTTCGTATGGGTAAAGGTAAAGGCGCCGTCGAATACTGGGTATGCCAGATCCAACCTGGTCGTGTCCTGTATGAGATGGAAGGTGTATCCGAAGAGCTGGCGCGTGAGGCATTTGCCCTGGCTGCTGCTAAGCTGCCGGTTCAAACCTCCTTCGTCAAGCGGGGAATGATGTAATGAAAGCTGCAGAATTGCGTGGAAAATCTGCCGAGGAGCTCAACGCTGAGCTGCTCACCCTGCTGCGCGATCAGTTCAACTATCGCATGCAGAAGGCAACTGGTCAGCTGAAGCAGACTCATCTGCTGAAGCAGGCCAAGCGGGATATTGCCCGCATTAAAACGGTCCTGAATGAGAAGGCAGGTGAATAAGATGGCCGAAGACAAGAAAGTCCGCACTCTGACCGGTAAGGTTGTGAGTGACAAGATGGACAAGACCATCACTGTCCTCATTGAGCGCCGTGTAAAGCATCCGCTCTACGGTAAAATCGTAAAGCGGTCTACTAAACTGCACGCGCACGATGAAAGTAACGATTGCCGTATGGGTGATGTCGTCACTATCAAGGAAACTCGTCCTCAGTCAAAGACTAAGTCTTTTGAGCTGGTTTCCATTGTTGAGCGTGCGACTCAAATCTAAGGCTATACCGGCCTTCAGGGCCGGCTTTGGGTCTGCAGTTTGAGGAGAAGGTAATGATTCAGACCGAGACAGTACTCGACGTAGCGGATAACAGCGGTGCCCGTCGTGTTCAGTGCATTAAAGTACTGGGCGGCTCCCACCGTCGTTATGCCGGTATCGGTGACATCATCAAGGTCACCGTAAAAGAAGCCATCCCGCGTGGCAAAGTGAAGAAAGGCCAGGTAATGAATGCCGTGGTCGTTCGCACTAGAAAGGGCGTTCGTCGTCCCGATGGATCTCTGATCCGTTTTGACGGTAACGCAGCAGTGCTTCTGAACGCTAACCAACAGCCGATCGGCACCCGTATCTTCGGGCCCGTGACTCGTGAGCTGCGTGGTGAGCAGTTCATGAAGATCATCTCACTGGCACCAGAAGTGCTGTAAGGAGGCTGCTGTGAAAAAGATTCGTCGTGATGATGAAGTTGTCGTAATTGCCGGTAAGGATAAGGGCAAGCGCGGCAAGGTGCTGAAAGTGGCCACTGATGGTCGTCTGGTTGTAGCCGGCGTCAACATGGTCAAGAAGCACCAGAAGCCTAACCCCATGTTGGGCCAACCTGGCGGCATCGTAGAAAAGGAAGCAGCTATTCAGGCTTCCAACGTTGCTATCTGGAACCCCGAGAGCCAGAAGGCTGACCGCGTCGGCTTCTCCTTCACTGAAGAAGGCAAGAAGCAGCGCGTGTTCAAGTCCAATGGCAACCCGGTCGATGCGTGAGGTCAGGTAAGATGGCTGAACTTAAAAAAGTTTACCGAGAAAAAATCGTACCTGAGCTGCAAAAAGAGCTGGGTGTGAAGAACGTGCACGAAGTACCGCGTCTCACCAAAATCACCCTGAACATGGGTGTGGGTGAAGCGGTTGGTGACAAGAAAGTCATCGAACACGCTGTGGCCGATCTGGAAAAGATCGCTGGCCAGAAGGCTGTTGTGACGCGTGCTCGTAAGTCTGTTGCCGGTTTCAAAATCCGTGAAGGCTGGCCGATCGGTGTGAAGGTTACTCTGCGTGACGAGCGCATGTATGAGTTCCTGCAGCGTCTGGTCGACATTGCTCTGCCACGTGTACGCGACTTCCGCGGCGTGAATGGCAAGTCTTTTGACGGTCGCGGCAACTACAGCATGGGCGTGAAAGAACAGATCATCTTCCCGGAAATCGATTACGACAAGATCGATACCCTCCGTGGTCTGGACATCACGTTCACTACTACTGCCAAAACTGACGAAGAAGGTCGTGCGCTGCTCAAGGCGTTCAACTTCCCATTCCGCGGCTAGTTCATAAAGACGAGAGGAAGCCCCGCTTATGGCAAAAACATCCATGAAGCAGCGCGAACTGAAGCGTCAGCGGACAGTCGCGAAATATGCTCAAAAGCGCGCCGAGCTGAAGGCTGCTGCTGTCAACGTTAATCTGTCTGAAGAAGAACGTTGGGACGCGCAGGTCGCTCTGCAAAAACTGCCACGCAACGCAAGCCCTGCGCGTCTGCGCAACCGTTGCCGTCAGACCGGTCGTCCTCACGCTTACCTGCGTAAGTTCGGCCTGAGCCGCATCAAGCTGCGTGAAGCAGCCATGCGTGGTGATGTTCCTGGCCTGACCAAGGCCAGCTGGTAAGCGCGCTGATCTAGGAGAGTGCAAGAATGAGTATGCAGGACCCGTTAGCTGATATGCTAACTCGAATCCGTAATGCCCAAATGGCAGAACATGCGTCTGTCAGCATGCCAGCTTCCAAGATTAAAGCTGCCGTTGCAAAAGTACTGAAGGATGAAGGTTTCATCGCTGACTTCAAAGTCGAAGGTGAAAGCAAATCCCAGCTCAGCATTGAGCTGAAGTACTTCGAAGGCAAGCCTGTAATCGAAGAGCTCAAGCGTGTAAGCCGTCCTGGTCTGCGTAACTACGCAGCCACTGGCGCGCTGCCGAAAGTCAACGGCGGCTTGGGTATCGCTATCGTTTCCACTAACAAGGGCGTGATGACCGATCGCGCTGCCCGCGCCGCGGGTGTTGGTGGCGAAGTACTCTGCACCGTATTCTAAGGGAGGGCTGATATGTCTCGTGTAGCAAAGAGCCCAGTTGAAATCCCTGCTGGTGTAGAAGTTAAGCTGGCTGGCCAGCATATCGCTATCAAAGGTGGTATGGGGCAGTTGGATCTTGATATCCATATGGCTGTCGAAGTTAAGCAGGAAGAAAACGTCCTGACTTTCGAAGCCCGTGATGGCAGCAAGTTGTCCCGCGCCATGTCCGGTACTACCCGGGCGCTGGTAAATAATATGGTGACTGGTGTAAGCACAGGCTTCACCAAGAGCCTGAAGCTGGTTGGTGTTGGTTACCGTGCGCAGCTCCAGGGCAAGACCCTGAATCTGTCGCTGGGTTTCTCTCACCCGGTTGTCTATGCGTTGCCGGAAGGTGTCACTGCTGAAACGCCTAGCCAGACTGACATCGTTATCAAGGGTATCGATAAGCAGCTGGTTGGTCAGGTGGCCGCTGAAATTCGCGACTTCAGACGTCCTGAGCCCTACAAGGGTAAGGGGGTTCGTTATACTGACGAACGTGTCCGTCGCAAAGAGGCCAAGAAAAAGTAAGGTAGGGTGACATCATGAGCGACAAGAAAATTGCCCGTCTGCGCCGCGCACGTCGCGCGCGGATGAAGATGCGGGAGCTCAGGGTTAATCGCCTGACTGTGACCCGTACTCCTCGCCACATCTATGCCCAGGTGATTGCACCTAACGGCGAGAAGGTGTTGGCAGCGGCTTCCACTGTAGAGAAAGAGCTGCGTGGTGAAGCAACTGGTAATATCGAAGCTGCGAAGAAAGTCGGTGCACTCATCGCTGAGCGCGCCAAAGCGGCCGGTATTTCCAAAGTGGCTTTTGACCGCTCCGGCTTCAAGTATCACGGTCGTGTTAAGGCTCTTGCCGACGCAGCCCGTGAAAGCGGACTGGAATTCTAAAGGGTGGGAGTCATGGCAAAAGACGATCGTAAAAACAACGACGAAGGCCTTATCGAAAAGCTGGTTCAGGTGAACCGCGTTGCCAAGGTAGTCAAGGGTGGCCGTATTTTCGGTTTTACCGCCCTGACTGTTGTCGGCGATGGCAAAGGTAAGGTAGGCTTCGGTCGCGGCAAGGCACGTGAAGTGCCAGTTGCTATCCAGAAAGCAATGGAAGCGGCTCGCCGTAACATGATCCAGGTTGATCTGAATGGTTCTACCATTCAGTATCCGGCCAAGGCTCGTCACGGTGCGTCCAAGATCTTCATGCAGCCTGCCTCTGAAGGTACTGGTGTTATCGCCGGCGGTGCAATGCGTGCTGTTCTGGAAGTAGCTGGTGTGCAAAACGTTCTGGCCAAGTGCTACGGTTCCACTAACCCTGTGAACGTGGTTCAGGCGACCTACAAAGGTCTGCGTGACATGCGCTCTCCGGAAGACGTGGCTGCCAAGCGTGGCAAGACGCTTGAAGAGATCCTGTGAGGTAGTCATGGCTGAGAAAAAAATCAAAGTGACCCTCGTCAAGAGCACCAACGGCCGTCTGGAAAGCCATAAGGCCTGCGTTCGTGGTCTGGGTCTCCGTCGCATCAATCACACTGTTGAAGTAGAAGATACTCCAGCTGTTCGTGGAATGATCAACAAGGTTAACTACCTGGTTCGCGTGGAAGGAGAATAAAATGCATCTGAATTCTCTGTCTCCGGCTGAAGGCAGCCGTAAATCCGGCAAGCGCGTCGGTCGCGGTATCGGTAGTGGCTTGGGCAAGACCGGTGGCCGTGGTCACAAAGGTCAGAAGTCCCGCTCCGGTGGTTCTGTGAAGCCAGGTTTCGAAGGCGGTCAGCAGCCGCTGCAGCGTCGTCTGCCGAAGTACGGTTTCACTTCCCGCATGGCGCGTCAGACTGCGGAAATCCGCATCGCTGAGCTGGCTTCTGTAGAGGCGGACGTAATCGATCTGGCAGCCCTGAAGGCCGCCGACCTGATTACTTCCAACATCCTGCGTGCCAAAGTCATCCTGTCTGGTGAGCTGAACAAGGCTGTCACCATCAAGGGACTGGGTGTCACCAAGGGTGCCCGTGCCGCGATCGAAGCAGCTGGTGGGAAAGTCGAGGACTAAATGGCTAAGACATTACCTGTCGGAAATCAGGGTGGGTTAAGCGAGCTGAAATCTCGCGTCCTGTTTGTTCTGCTGGCAATTCTGGTGTACCGGATCGGGGCGCATATCCCCGTTCCCGGTATCAATCCAGAGCGGCTGGCTCAGTTGTTCAGTCAGAACGAGGGGACTATTCTCAGTCTCTTCAACATGTTCTCCGGCGGTGCGCTGGAGAGGATGTCGGTTCTGGCGCTGGGCATCATGCCCTACATCTCTGCATCGATTATCATGCAGCTGATGACAGTGGTTAGCCCACAGCTCGAACAGCTGAAAAAGGAAGGTGAGAGCGGACGTAGAAAGATCAGTCAGTACACCCGCTACGGTACCGTACTCCTGGCATTGATTCAGGGTATGGGTATGACGGTCGGCCTGGCGAATCAGGGGGTTTCGTTCTCCACTGATTTCGGGTTTTACTTTGTTGCTGTTACTACCTTTGTAACCGGCGCCGTGTTCATGATGTGGCTCGGTGAGCAGGTGACTGAGCGTGGCATCGGCAACGGTATATCGATTCTGATTTTTGCAGGTATTGTCGCCGGATTGCCCGGCGCGATCGGGCAGTCGTTTGAGTCTGCGCGTCAAGGCGATATCAATATCTTGGCACTGCTGTTGATTGGTATTCTTGCCATCGCCATCATTGCCGGTGTTGTATTCGTTGAGCGCGGCCAGCGCCGAATCACGGTCAATTACGCCAAGCGGCAGCAGGGACGTAAAGTCTATGCTGCCCAGAGCAGCCATTTGCCGCTGAAGGTGAATATGGCGGGTGTTATCCCGGCCATCTTTGCTTCAAGCATTCTGCTGTTCCCAGCGTCGATTGCGCAGTGGTTTGGTCAGGGAGAAGGCATGGACTGGCTTCAGGATATTGCTTTGGCGCTTGGTCCAGGCCAGCCGCTGAACATTATTCTGTTCTCGGCCGGTATCGTCTTCTTCTGTTTCTTCTATACTGCCCTGGTCTTCAATCCGAAGGACGTGGCAGATAATCTGAAGAAGTCCGGCGCCTTTATTCCCGGTATTCGCCCCGGTGAGCATTCAGCCCGCTACATTGATGGTGTGCTGACACGTCTCACCATGGTTGGTGCGATTTATATGACAGCTGTGTGTCTGCTGCCACAGTTCCTGGTGGTTTCGGCAAATGTGCCTTTCTACCTGGGCGGTACTTCGCTGTTGATTGTGGTGGTTGTGGTCATGGACACCATGTCCCAGATCCAGTCACACCTGATGTCGCATCAGTATGAGTCGCTGATGAAGAAAGCTAATCTTAAGGGTTACGGTGCTGGCGGCCTTCTGCGCTGATCGCCTGTAACTCTGCCGATAGTGGAGAGAATGATGAAAGTACGTGCTTCTGTAAAAAAGATGTGCCGTAATTGCAAGCTCATCAAGCGTAACGGCACCATCCGGGTGATCTGTAGCGCAGAACCCCGACATAAGCAGCGCCAAGGCTGAGTTCTTCGGGTTTTGAATCATATTCCGCCTGGTCATCTTTGATCAGGCGGTTGATTTGTTTGCATCCGAAATGTATCCTTAACCGTTTTTCGGGTTAGGGTTCGCCCTTCGCGTTGCACTAGGCGATAAACCTTTAACGGAGACTATTGAATGGCCCGTATTGCTGGCGTCAATGTTCCGGATAACAAACATACTGTTATCTCTTTGACTTACGTCTACGGCGTAGGTCGCCAGACTGCTCAAAAGATCTGTGAAGCGACCGGTATCAATCCGACTGCTAAAATGGGTCAGCTGAGCGAAGACGACGTTGAAAAGCTGCGTACCGAAGTCGGTAACTATACCGTCGAAGGTGATCTGCGCCGCGAAATCAACATGAACATCAAGCGACTGATGGACCTGGGCTGCTACCGCGGTCTGCGTCACCGTCGTAACCTTCCGCTTCGTGGGCAGCGCACCAAAACCAATGCGCGTACCCGTAAGGGCCCACGTAAGCCGATCCGTAAGTAATACACTGGTTTAACCAGTTGTCTTGACACAGGATAATTTCTGATATGGCAAAGCCAGGTACTCGTTCACGGAAAAAGGTGAAAAAGACGGTAGTGGATGGTGTAGCACACGTCCACGCTTCTTTTAACAACACCATCGTGACCATTACCGATCGCCAGGGCAACACCCTGACCTGGGCAACTGCAGGTGGCTCCGGCTTCCGTGGTTCCCGTAAAAGCACGCCTTTCGCAGCCCAGGTTGCTGCTGAGCGTGCCGGTCGTGCGGCTGCCGAATACGGTCTGAAGAATCTGGACGTCTGTGTTAAAGGACCCGGGCCGGGTCGTGAATCTGCTGTTCGTGCGCTTAATGCTTGCGGCTACAAGATTACTAACATCACTGACGTAACACCCATTCCTCATAATGGTTGCCGTCCGCCCAAGAAGCGTCGAGTATAAGCAGGAGTCACGATAAATGGCTAGATATACAGGTCCTAAGTGCAAGCTGTCTCGTCGTGAGGGCACAGACCTTTTTCTGAAGAGCGGCGTTCGTCCGTTTGAATCAAAATGCCGCGCTGAAGCCATTCCTGGCCAGCACGGTCAGCGTCGTGGTCGTTTGTCCGACTACGGTGTTCAGCTGCGTGAGAAGCAGAAGGTTCGTCGTATCTACGGCGTACTGGAAAAACAGTTCCGTAGCTACTACAAGGAAGCAGATCGCATCAAGGGCGCGACAGGTTCCAACCTGCTGCAGCTGCTCGAATGCCGCCTTGATAACGTTGTTTACCGTATGGGTTTCGGTTCTACTCGTGCGGAATCTCGCCAGCTGGTCAGCCATAAGGCTATTACCGTTAATGGCAAAACTGTTAACATTCCTTCTTACAAGGTCAAGGCCGGCGATGTTGTAGCCATCCGTGAGAAGTCCAAGACCCAGCTGCGCATCGGCGCTGCTCTGGAACTGGCTGCTCAGCGTGGTTTCCCGACTTGGGTGGAAGTGGACGCCAAGAAGAAAGAAGGCACCTTCAAGGCGCTGCCGGAGCGGAGTGATCTGTCAGCCGACATCAATGAGAACTTGATCGTCGAGCTGTACTCCAAGTAAGGGATAGATAACTAGGTGGGGTGTTCATCCATGCAGAACTCGGCTACAGAATTTCTGACTCCTCGTCACATTGATGTTGAGGAACTCAGCCCGACCCGAGCGAAAATTACGCTTGAGCCTCTTGAGCGTGGTTTTGGTCATACTCTGGGCAATGCGCTTCGCCGTATCCTGCTGTCTTCAATGCCTGGCTGTGCCGTCGTCGAAGCCGAGATCGACGGCGTCCAGCACGAATACAGTACTGTTGAAGGCGTACAGGAAGATGTCATCGATATTCTGCTGAACCTGAAAGGTTTGGCGATTCGTATGGCAGGTCGTGATGAAGCGGTCTTGACCTTAAGCAAGAAGGGTGAGGGTGTGGTAACAGCTGCTGATATCCAGCCTGACCACGATGTCGAGATCCTGAATCCGGATCACGTCATTGCTCACCTCGGCGAAAAAGCTGATTTCAACATGAAGCTTAAGGTTCGTCGTGGTCGCGGTTATGAAACTGCTGATTCACGTCGTTCAGATGATGATGAGAGCCGCTCAATCGGACGTTTGCAGCTGGATGCCACCTATAGCCCGGTTCATCTCGTTTCCTACGTAGTAGAAAACGCGCGTGTTGAGCAGCGTACAAACCTCGACAAGCTCGTCATTGATCTTGAAACCGACGGGACCATTGAGCCAGACGAAGCGATTCGCCGTGCGGCTACCATCCTCCAGCAGCAGCTGGCGGTGTTTGTAGACCTTGAAGGCGATGCTGAACCTGAGCCGGAGCATAAGGAAGACGAAGTCGATCCTATTCTCCTGCGTCCCGTTGACGATCTCGAACTGACTGTGCGCAGTGCAAACTGCCTGAAAGCAGAGAACATCTACTATATCGGTGACCTGATTCAGCGTACCGAAGTAGAGCTGCTCAAGACCCCGAATTTGGGTAAGAAGTCACTCACCGAGATCAAAGACGTGCTGGCATCTCGTGGCCTGAGTCTGGGCATGCGCCTGGATAACTGGCCGCCGGCAAGCCTCAAGAGCGACGACAAGGTTTCAGCTTAAGTGCCAGGCAACTGGTAAGGAATCAGAGTTATGCGTCACCGTAAAAGTGGACGAAAATTCAGCCGGACGAGTTCACATCGCACCGCGATGTTCCGTAACATGACTGCGTCCCTGGTTGAACATGAAATGATCAAGACCACTCTGCCCAAGGCGAAAGAACTGCGCCGTGTAGCAGAGCCCATGATCACCCTGGCTAAGGAAGACTCCGTAGCCAATCGCCGTCTGGCGTTTGACCGCCTTCGCAGCAAAGCAGCCGTAGGCAAGCTTTTCTCCGATCTGGGACCCCGTTTCAAGGATCGTCCTGGCGGTTACATCCGTATCCTGAAGTGTGGTTACCGTCACGGTGACAATGCTCCTATGGCATACGTACAGCTGGTTGATCGTCCTGCAGAAGCTGCAGCTGACGAAGAGTAAAATCAGCAGAAAAACCGGGCTTAAAGCCCGGTTTTTTTATGCCTGCCATTTTTCTTATGCCTGCTATTTTGTACCGATATGAATATCCTCAAGGAACGCGCACTTAACGTGTTTCTGGTGTATCCTGCCTAACGAATGTTGCTCTGCTATGTGAATCCCGCTGGCAGCTTGTCTCCCCAAAAACGAAAAGATACAAGAGCATGACAATTACCTCATTCCATCCGCCCCGCCGCACGCTCATGGGTCCTGGCCCTTCTGATGTTAATCCGAGAATCACAGAAGCACTTTCCCGCCCGACGATCGGTCATCTTGATCCTGAATTTATTCGTATGATGGATGAATTGAAGACGCTGATTCAGTACGCGTTCAAAACCCAAAACCGTCTCACGTTACCCATTTCTGCACCTGGGTCCGCGGGTATGGAAGCCTGCTTCGCAAACTTGGTGGAAGAAGGTGACAAAGTCATTGTTTGTATCAATGGCGTTTTTGGCGGGCGGATGAAAGAGAATGTCGAACGTTTTGGCGGTGTGCCCGTTGTCGTTGAATCGGAATGGGGGCGTGCTGTTGATCCGGTGAAAGTTGAGGAAGCGCTAACGGAACATCCGGATGCGGCAATTCTTGCCTTTGTTCATGCAGAGACATCAACCGGTGCATTATCGGATGCAGAAACACTTTGCCGTTTGGCGAAAGGGCATGATTGTTTGACGATTGTCGATACGGTTACATCATTGGGCGGTTGTGAGTTGAATATTGATCAATGGGGTATTGATGCTGTTTATTCCGGCTCGCAGAAGTGCTTATCGTGTGTACCGGGTTTGTCCCCAGTCAGCTTCAGTGATGCTGCTATCGCGAAGATTAACGGCAGAAAGAGCAAGGTAAAAAGCTGGTTCCTTGATATGAGTCTGATCATGGGGTACTGGGGAGGAGAGGGAAAACGTGCCTACCACCATACGGCTCCTGTGAATCAATTGTACGCCCTGCATGAGGCTTTGTGTATTTTGCAGGAAGAGGGGCTGGAAAATGCTTGGGAGCGTCATGCGCTACATCACCGTGCGCTGACCGCTGGCTTGGCTGCCATTGGCCTGGAAATGCTGGTTCCTGAGAAAGAACGTTTGGTTCAACTGAATGCCGTTGTCATACCTGAAGGGGTCGATGATGCTGCAGTAAGAAGCCAGCTTCTAAATGCCTATAATCTGGAAATTGGTGCCGGACTGGGTGCATTTGCCGGTAAAGTCTGGCGCATCGGATTAATGGGCTATGCTGCAAGCAAGTCCAATGTTTTGAGCTGCCTGTCAGCGCTTGAAGCTGCATTACTTAAGCAGGGATATAGCTTTAAAGCCGGTGAGTCAATCAAGGCTGCGAGTGCCATTTATGCTTAATGGCGTCATTTGGATATAAAATAAAAAACCCGGCATGTGGCCGGGTTTTTTATTTTGTCAGGCCACCACTTTGGCCTTCTGAATTATGGGCTTAAGAAAATGACCGGTATGTGATTCCGAGATCGCTGCAACGTCCTCCGGGGTGCCCGTTGCAATAATTTCACCACCGCCATCGCCCCCTTCAGGTCCAAGGTCAACCAACCAGTCAGCGGTTTTGATAACATCCAGGTTATGCTCAATAACAACGATCGTGTTGCCGTGGTCGCGTAACCGGTGAAGTACCTGCAGTAGTTGCTGGATATCATGAAAATGAAGTCCAGTGGTCGGCTCGTCAAGAATATAGAGCGTCTTGCCGGTGTCCCGTTTTGACAGCTCTTTGGCAAGTTTAACCCGTTGTGCTTCACCGCCAGAAAGTGTTGTCGCATTCTGGCCCAATCGGATATACGACAACCCGACATCCATGAGTGTTTGCAGTTTACGCTTGAGTGCAGGAATGGCGTCAAAGAACACCAGAGCATCCTCGACGGTCATATCCAGCACTTCATCAATGCTCTTACCTTTGTATTGGATATCCAGGGTTTCACGGTTATAACGTTTGCCTTTACAGACGTCGCAGGGAACGTAAATATCCGGCAGGAAGTGCATTTCAACCTTGATGACACCATCACCCTGGCACGCTTCGCAGCGCCCGCCTTTAACATTAAAGCTGAATCGACCAGGCTTGTAGCCCCGGGAGCGCGCTTCCTGGGTGCCGGCAAAAAGCTCCCGGATAGGCGTGAATATACCCGTATAGGTGGCCGGGTTAGAGCGGGGAGTCCGACCTATGGGACTCTGGTCAATATCAATGCACTTATCGAAGTGATCTAAACCAGTGATTTTTCGATAAGGCGACGGAGAGAGTGTTGTTGCTCCATTAAGCTGATGGGCGCAAATGGGGTACAGCGTGCTGTTAATCAATGTCGATTTACCCGAACCGGATACACCGGTAATACACGTCATCAGACCAACAGGGATCTCCAGATTGACATTTTTCAAGTTGTTGCCCGTGCAACCTGACAGGCTTAACAGTTTCTTTTTATCCACAGGCTGTCGTTTGGCTGGAATGGCAATTTCCAGTACGCCTGAAAGATACTGGCCAGTCAGAGACTGAGGGGATGCAATGACCTCGTCTGGTGTCCCCTGTGCAACAACGCCACCGCCATGAACACCTGCACCGGGACCAATATCGATGACATGATCGGCTGAGCGAATTGCATCCTCATCGTGCTCCACAACAATAACGGTATTGCCCAGATCACGCAGACGAGTCAGGGTTTTCAACAGTCTGTCGTTGTCACGTTGGTGAAGACCAATAGAGGGTTCGTCCAGGATATACATGACGCCTACCAGACCGGCACCAATCTGGCTGGCCAGTCGGATACGCTGGGCTTCACCACCGGACAGGGTTTCTGCACTGCGATCGAGGGTCAGGTAATTGAGGCCAACATTCACCAGAAAGCTCAGGCGATCCGAAATCTCTTTGAGAATTTTGGCCGCAATTTCACCACGACGCCCCGGTAAGCTCAATGTCTGGAAGTAGGCCAGGGACTTTTCAACAGGCAGCCTTGTAATGTCGGGCAGTGTGTTATCTTCGATAAAAACATTCCGAGCTTCTTCCCTGAGGCGGGTGCCTTTACACTTCGGACAAGCCTGTGTGGCCAGGAATTTGGATAGCTCATCGCGAACGGATTGCGAATCTGTATCCCGGTAACGTCGTTCAAAATTAGGGATGATACCCTCGAACCGATGTCGTTTACGGTATATGTCGCCCCGATCATTGATGTAGCTGAAATCGATCTCTTCATGCCCTGATCCATGCAGAATGATGTCTTGATGTGCCGCAGAAAGCTCATCGAATGGCGTATCAATATCGAAACCACAATGGGTCGCCAGCGATTTCAGCATGTGGAAATAGTAGACGCTGCGTCGGTCCCACCCGCGGATTGCACCTTCCGCCAGGGTCAGTTCCGGATGCTGAATGATTCTGTCCGGATCAAAAAACTGCCGAACCCCCAGACCGTCACAACTTGGGCAGGCTCCGGCTGGGTTGTTGAAAGAAAACAATCGAGGCTCAAGTTCATTGAGACTGTAACCGCACTCTGGGCAGGCATATTTGGCAGAGAAAACAATGTCGTCCTGGTCACTATCCATGAAGCTGACGGCAACCAGCCCATCAGTCAGACCCAGCGCGGTTTCAAAGGACTCTGCAATACGCAGCTGCAGGTCTGCACGAACCTTGAAACGGTCTACGACAACTTCAATCGTGTGCTTGCGCTTTTTGTCCAGGGCCGGTGGCGTATCCAGATCAGCCACGATGCCGTCTATGCGGGCGCGAATAAAACCCTGACTTTTCAGTTCACTGAAAATGTGCAGGTGTTCGCCTTTCCGCTCCCGCACAACAGGCGCAAGGATCATGAGTTTCTCACCCTCTGGCAAGGCCAGTACCTGATCAACCATCTGGCTGACGGTTTGTGCTTCCAGTGGATGATGGTGTTTGGGGCAACGAGGAATACCTGTGCGGGCAAACAGAAGGCGAAGATAGTCGTAAACTTCCGTAATCGTACCAACCGTTGAACGCGGGTTATGGCTGGTTGATTTCTGCTCAATGGAGATTGCGGGTGACAAGCCTTCGATATGATCCACATCCGGCTTTTCCATCATAGAAAGAAACTGTCGTGCGTAGGTCGACAGGGATTCCACATAGCGACGCTGCCCTTCCGCATAGAGGGTGTCAAACGCCAGTGAGGATTTCCCGGAACCGGACAACCCGGTGATAACAATCAGTTTATCGCGGGGAATATCCAGATTGATATTCTTGAGGTTGTGGGTTCTTGCACCACGGACAGTTATCTGGTCCACAAGCCAACTCCTTACAGAGAACCCGCTATTATAAAGAAGCGCTACAGTCTGGTCATGCAGGTTTTAATGTGGACGGCTTGCGTACACTGCTCCTATAGTGTTGAGAATGGCAAATAAACACGGACGATAACATGCGCCCAGGAGGCGTTGATCCTTCCAGTCAGCGATCCAATCGCTCACATCAGACGCAACCGACGAATTCGCGGTGGGCTCGTTGGCGCCAAGGGCTGAGTCGTTTAATTAGCGTTCGAAATCCGATTACATATTTAAGAGAACGGTTTCGTACAGGCAATGCGCAGCGAAGGTTGTCTGAGCGTACGGTTAGATCGGAACCCCTGAATCACTTTTTGGCAACAAGACGAGTCAGTCCAGGTAAGTGGAAGAGTTCTGTGAGCCTGGGGGCATTAAATGAAATCAGGATTCGTAATCTGTTAGTTGCGATAGAACTGATTAATGAAAACCGGTTTATGTCGCCTCCGCTCTTAGCTCTGCGCGATACTCTGGAAATTGAACTGCAACGTCTGCTAACGGCTAGTGAACAAGATTTGGCACATGAACCCGTGACGGATAAAAGCTTGATTCGTGAAGTGAAAGCGCATCCACAGCGTTTGAGAAAGCGCCTTGTTAAAGCGGGGTATCCCCCACAAGACTTGAAAGCCTTAATGAAAAGCAAAATCATCAGGGGCTTAAATCAAAAAAAGTGGCAAGCGGTAAAAGGAACCATTGAAAATCGATCGCTTGGCATACTGGAGAGTCAGCAGACGCCTGCTGCTGAAATGCGTTCTTCCGTATCGAATGAAAGGGATTTTTTTCCGGTCAGTTATCAAGGGGGAGGTATTTCCTCATTAACCATAACGTCTGCAGACCATGCCGTGAATCTATGGACATCCAGTTTGCGAAGTCGTGATACCGGGCATGTGCTCTATCAGGGCGTTCGGCACGGCATTCACTCCGCCTATGGAATGGAAGGCGATGAACGAAAAATCGCCAATCTACAACGTGCGAAGGAATCATTATTAGCTGCGCTGAGTCTCCGTCCGGATCTATTGCAGCAGGCTTTTGCGCATCCTGAAAAGTCAGTACACCTCGATTTGGTGTCTTCATCGTTAGTGACGCCTGACTTGGTACGATCTGGACTGGATAATGAAAAGAGAATGCTGGCTGATCAGATAGAAGCATTCAGCCAACTGACGGGGAAGCAGCCAATCAAGCTGGATATTATGGGGCCGGATGGAAGCCCTCTGGCGATTAGACTGACAACACGGATGTTGTGTTTCAACTTTGGTGTTAATTATTTCGCTATTGGTCCTTCGGTGCCTGATGTGTTGGTGGGGTGGGACGTATCCGATGCTCTGAACAGAAAAAGCCTTGAGAGTTTGATTGGTGATCCTGAAGAGAAAACGGATATCCCCGGCGGATGGGTTATGGAGTATATCAATAGTCAGGCGGCCAAACTTGAGGCGCTGGAAAGCAGGCTTGCAATGGCAACTCCTCAGGAGTTTGAGACCATATCAGATCGCATTGTTGCGCTACGAAGAGAATTTAGGCTCGTCAGGCAGCTTGAGCGGCAGATCAGAACGATTTTTCAGAAAGGACTGCACCATAAAGACGGTGGGGAAGCCTATAAAATGCCTTCCCGTATCCTGCTGCTCACCCATCTTTTGAAGGGCATTCCGTTGTCGAACTGCAAGAGTGGTAAAGACCGTACGGGAATGCTGGACGCAGAGGTGAAGTTTCTGGCGGCACGCTGTGAGCTGCGTGGTGAAGTCCCTGAACCGGGTGCTCCTCTGACACCAGAAGAACAGGAATTATGGCATTCCATACTGCTTAATAGCGGGAATCTGGAGATTCAGGAATATAATACCGGTTTGCAGGGATATAAGACGGAAGATATCAAATCCATCGATAAACGCATTGGTAATGAGTCTGTTCGGCGTGAGGTGCGAGGCGCTTCGGGGGCTGCTGCCTCGTAAGACTGTACTTGCTATAAGGTGTCTTCCAACTGATACAATGCAGCTGTTTCGCCGACTAAAGAATGATAAGTAGTTTGTATGAATCAACTGGAAGTAAGAGCCTCACTGTCATTATCCGCTGTGTTCGCCCTGCGTATGCTAGGGTTGTTCATGTTGCTTCCGGTATTGGCTGTTTATGCCGATACGATTGAGGGCAGCACGCCTGCATTAATCGGACTGGCGATTGGCGCCTATGGTATTACCCAGGCGCTGTTACAAATTCCTGCTGGATTGTTGTCGGATCGAATCGGTAGAAAGCCCGTTATTATCATCGGGCTTGCTATCTTCTTTCTGGGCAGCCTGTTGGCGGCCTTCTCTGATTCCATCGTTGGCATTATCGCGGGGCGTTTCCTGCAGGGTGCGGGGGCGGTTGCTGCTGCGATTACTGCACTGCTGTCTGATCTCACTCGTGAACAGAACCGGACCAAGGCCATGGCCATGGTTGGCATGAGTATTGGGCTTTCATTTTGTGTGGCGATGGTGCTGGGGCCGCTGATTACAAGACTGACAGGTATCGACGGGCTGTTCATGGTCACTGCTGTTGCTGCCCTGGCTGCGATGGGGATTGTTGCATGGGGAGTGCCGACTCCCGCCATTCAGAAGTTTAATCGTGAAACCGCGACCATTACCGGGCAGCTTAGCGCCACGTTGAAAGATCAGCAGTTGCTCCGTTTGGATGTGGGGATTTTCATCCTTCACTTTGTTCTGATGGGGCTGTTTATTACTGTCCCGCTGGATCTGCAGAATCTTGCAGGCCTGCCGCGTGAAGAGCACTGGTGGGTCTACCTGTTGACGATGGTTCTGTCGTTTGTTGCGATGGTGCCGTTTATTGTGATCGGCGAACGGAAGCAGTGCCTGAAACAGGTCATGGTCGGTGCGGTTGCTTTATTGCTTGTTGCCCAAGTTATTGCCTGGTCAGAGCGAGACAGTTTGATCGGTTTGATTGTGAGTGTTTTCCTCTTTTTTGCTGCCTTTAACTTCCTTGAAGCCACATTGCCCTCGCTGGTGAGTCGCCAGGCACCGGCGGGAAATCGCGGTACGGCAATGGGCGCCTATTCGACCTGCCAGTTTCTGGGCGCAGGTTTGGGCGGGGCACTGAGTGGGGTTGCCTATCAGTCTTATGGGCATATAGGTGTGCTGGTGGTTTGTGGTTCTGCGACAGCTGTTTGGTGGTTGTTGGTGATGACCATGCGTCAGCCTCGCTATGTCACCAGCCTGGTCATGGAATTGTTTCCAGTTGTACCCACTGAAGTCATCCGTGTCCATGAACAGATCGCTTCTGTTTCAGGGGTAAAGGAAGTGACCGTCATTGTGGAAGAGCAAACCGCTTATCTGAAGGTCGATAAGCGGCATCTGGACCAGCAACGCCTGCGGCAATTTGGCGAGTGGTGATTGATTGCACAAAGGTGTGGATCGTCGGATAAATCCCCTTTTTTGAGCCGGACCATGCACTGAGAAGTATGTCGCCCTGGAGACTGATTCGCGTCAACATGACCCGGTGATGATCATCATAGACTGCGTCAATATTAAGATTGAATCAGGATTGCTTTGGCGTGAAACGGCTTTTTTCCTCAGATTTTCCGGCAGCCGCTCAAACGTTGGCTGCCGCTTTCCTGCATTATGAGTTATTCGCTGAATATGGGCAGGCTATCCCTGACTTGAGGGAGTCGCTGGAGCAGGATTTTCTCCATTATCTTAAGGCATTACCGGAAACCGCTGAGATCTATGCGGATTCTGATGCAATCGGTGGTGTGGCAGTCTGGTTGCCACCTGCTGTATCTCCCATGTTGCCCCAGCTGACTTTTATGCATACCTATGCGCTGGAGGCGCAGTACCGTAGTCGTATGCAGGCCTTTTCCCTCTTCTGCCAGGCTGTGCGTTTCCATCATATGCCCTGGCCACATTGGTACCTCAACCTGCTTGCTGTTTATCCCGACGCGCAAGGACGCGGTATTGGCAAACAGTTGCTGAGTGAAAAACTGCGAGACCTGGATAGACGACAGCAGCCTTGCTATCTGGAGACGCAACGAGAGCGAAACGCGCATCTGTACCAGTCAATGGGATTCCGTGTGGTAGAGCAGTGTTTTGCACCAGGAGGCAAACTGCCGTTCTGGGGAATGCTCCGTACACCGGGTCTGGTAGTATAAAAACACTGCCAGCTGACAAATAATCCCTAAAAATGGTTGTTTTTGTTTGTCTTGAATGCAATCTGTTTGATTTTTATCAAAGATGAACAGTGGGCTTGCTCGTCATAATCCGCGCAATTTATTTCCTTCTATACGTGGCGGTTAACCGATCAGTTCAAAGGACTGGTTGGTTGAAACCATTGCATGCGTTCCTGTGCGGAGAAAATCATGTTTAAGCGCTGGCAGTCGATCTGGAGTCTGGTTCTGGGCAGTTGTATGGCCGTGTTGATCGCAGGCTGCAGCGACAGCGGTGAAACGGCTGCAGATGGTCAGGAAAAGGGTAAAGACCCGGTTCGTGTCGCTTATGTGCTGAATGGTGCACTGGGTGATCAGTCATTCTATGACTCCGGTCAGGCAGGTATCAATCGTCTGGTAGCGGATTACGGCATTGAGACCATCACGATTGAAAACAACTTTGACGCAGCCAAATACCCACAGTCGTTGGAATCTGCCGTCAAATGGCGTGCTGACGTGATCTATGTGATTTCCTATGGCTATGAAGAACTGGTACGTCAGTATGCGGATCGTTATCCGGATATTACCTTTGTAAACATTGATACTGTCGTGGAAAACAGCAAGGGTACGATTACCAGCATCAACTTCTCTGAGGAAGAAGGTTCCTTCATGGCGGGTGTCGCAGCGGCATTAATGACGTCTGATCCGTCCATCAAGGGCATAAACGAGGAGAAAAAAGTCGGAACAGTCAGCGGTATGAATGACGTGGTCGTTAATGCTTTCCTGCATGGTTTCCGTCAGGGTGTTGCTTACATTGATGACACGATTGAATATAAAAATATCTATGTTGGCAGCTGGTCTGACCCCGTCAAAGGCAAGCAGGCGACCAAGCAACTTTATTCACAGGGTGTTGATGTCGTGTTCCAGGTGGCGGCTTTGACCGGTACGGGTGTGCTTGAAGCCGCAGCGGAAAGTGGTCTCTATGCCATCGGTGTGGATTCCAACCAGAACGGCATCAAACCAGGTCATATCCCAACGTCGATGCTCAAAAATGTAGGCAACGCAATCTACGACACATTTGCTGCTATGGAAAACGGTACCTTTGAAAAGGGAGCGGTGATTTATTCCGGGCTGGCGCAGGATGGCGTGGGTTTGGCGATTGATGAACACAGCCGTGCGATTATGCCAGCCGCGATGTTGGAGCAGCTTGAGACTGTCAAGGCTAAAGTCGTTGCCGGCGAGATTGTGGTAGAGCCTTACAAGGGCGCCTGATTGTTTTCACCTATGGCCTCCCTCTGCGGAGGCCGCTGTTATACCCGGTCTGTCAGGAGCCCCTGATGTCTGATCCCCTTATTGAACTGAAACACCTGGTTAAGGTGTATCCGCCAGCGACACTGGCGTTGAATGACGTCTCCGTCACGATCAATGCCGGTGAAATCCATTCTGTGATAGGCGAGAACGGTGCGGGCAAATCCACGCTGATGAAAGTGTTATACGGCATAAACAGCATCAACGGAGGAGAAATGTGGTACCGCGGTCAGCAGGTCGCTTTTCGCAACCCCATGGAAGCAGTTGCTGCGGGTATTGGGATGGTGCATCAGGAATTCATGCTGGTGCCGTCCTACAGCATTTATGAAAACGTGGTGTTGGGAATGGAATCGGTCAAGCGTTCTGGCCGCTGGTCTGCCGGTATTCTGAATCGGCAGAAGGATATTGAGGCTGTTCAGGCCATCGCTGACCAGTATGCACTGAATCTGCGTGTGACCGATAAGGTGGAAGATCTGTCCGTTGCTGCCCAGCAGAAAGTAGAAATTCTGAAACTGCTTTATCGGGACGTAGACGTCTTGATCATGGATGAGCCCACCGCCGTCCTCACGCCACAGGAAATCCGTCAGCTGTTCGAGCGACTCAAGGCCCTGCGGGATTATGGTAAAACCGTCGTGTTTATCAGTCATAAGCTCGACGAGGTGCTGGCGCTTTCCGATACGATCACGGTCATGCGTAAGGGGCAGCATATTCGGACCTTCCGGAATACACCGGGACTGACCAAGGCTGATCTGGCCCGTGCCATGGTTGGGCGTGACGTGGTCTTTGCGATCGACAAGGCACCGGCAGCACCCGGTAATACCGTCTTTGAAATGGAACTGGTGGAAGCGCGGGATTCGCAGGAAAAATTACGCCTCCATGAGATCAGCCTGCAGGTGCGTGCCGGTGAAATAGTCGGGTTGGCCGGTGTAGAAGGTAATGGTCAGTTTGAGCTGGTTCAGGTAATGACAGGGCAGGCGGTTGTCGCTGCTGGCCGTATTTACCTGTCAGGTCAGGATATTACTGATTGTGATATTCGCTCTCGCCGTCGACTGATGTCGTACGTGCCGCAGGATCGCAAAATATCCGGCAGCTCACTGAAATCCAGCCTTATTGATAATGCGGTAATGACCCATCACTACAGCAATCCTTCACTTGGGAATGGCAAGAAGGGATTACTGTCACGGAGCCGGTGTCGTGAATTTACCCAACAACTGATGCAACACTTCGGTGTCGTGGCTGCAGGGCCGGAGACGGCGATTGGTGATCTTTCAGGCGGTAACCAGCAGAAGATCATCGTCGGGCGGGAATTTGAATTAGATAACCGCTTCATCATTCTTGATCAGCCAACACGCGGACTGGATGTGGGTTCCATTGAATACATTCAGCAGCGCATAGTGGAAAAGCGGGATGCGGGTGCAGGTTGTTTCCTGATTTCTGCCGATCTGGATGAGTTGTTCAGCCTGAGTGACCGGATACTGGTTATTTATGAGGGAAGTATTGTGGCGGATCTCAACCCGGCTGACGTCACGCGGGAGCAGGTTGGGGAGTACATGTTGGGCTCCAGGGAGAAAGCCGCATGAAAAAAGACCTGTTAATCGCCCTGGCTGGTGTGCTCTGTGCCTTTTTGGCAGGTATGGCCATTCTGGCTGCACAGGGCTATGACGCACCGCGTGGCTTCATGGCGCTGATTGAATACAGCCTGATGTCGGAAATGTCGTTGGGTGGCACCCTGCAACGTGCGGCGCCGCTGATACTGACGGGATTGTCGGCCACTGCTGCCTTTGGCAGCAACGCTGTCAACCTGGGGCAGTTGGGGCAGGTGCTGATGGGCGCCATGGCGGTGACCACGGTTGGATTGGTCGTGGATCTGCCGGCGCCATTGATGCTGCCGTTGTTGTTAGCCACAGCTGCTATCGCTGGTGGACTGTGGTGTGGTATCGCAGCCTGGCTGCGCAATCGATTTAACATGAATGAGTTCATCTCAACCCTGATGCTCAACTTCCTGGCGGAGTACTTTACCCTGTGGATGGTGCGCGGCCCCGTCAAGATGGCCAATGCCAATACCCCGATGTCGCCGCCGATTGCCGATGGTGGCCATCTACCGGCGTTGGGTAGTATCAGCAGTTCGATTCTTGTCGCACTGGTCGCTTTGGGAGGCATTTATATCCTCTGGAACCGGTCACGTGCCGGCTATGAAATGCGGATGATGGGATTGAACCCGGTCTTTACCCGGATCGGTGGTTGCCATAATCGGGAGAATTTCACCCGTGCCATGATGATTTCTGGTGCTTTGGCCGGTCTGGCAGGCGGGTTGCTGATTATGGGTGGCATTCAGCATCAGTTCCTGATCGGTATTGGTGGTACTTATGGCTGGGATGGCGTCATGCTGGCGATTATCGCCAACTGTCAGGTACTGGCGACATCTTTGTACGCGCTGTTGTTTGCTGTCCTTCAAAATGGCGCACTGGGCATGGAGCTGGAAACCCGGGTGCCGTCTGAATTCATCATGGTCTTCCAGGCCATTATCGTGTTGTTTGTTGTTGCGTCGCGGGAGGTTTCACGGCGATTGGTGAACCAGTTGATCGCCCGTCGTGTCGCCAGTGATGCGCTGGCCACCACCCGGCAGCCGGCTGAGGAGAGGGTTCATGGATCTGTTTCTTGAGTTGTTCCGCGCAACCCTGCCTGCTGCGGTGCCGATTCTGCTGGCGGCACTGGGTGGTTTGTATACCCATCACGCCAATGTTTTCAATATCGCCATGGAAGGGATGATGTTGATAGGTGCTTTTTGTGCCGTAGCGGGCAGTTACGTGACCGGGTCCTGGATGGGCGGTTTGTTGTTCGGTATGGCAGGCGGTTTGCTGGCGGCGTCCGTGACAGCCTTTTTTGCCGTGAAAATGAAAACGGATGAATTTGTCACTGGTATCGCCATGAACTTGTTGGCAGCAGGCGGCACAACCTATCTTCTACGACAGCTGTTTCATGTAAAAGGTGCGTTTGTGTCTCCGCGCATCGAGGGTTTGCCCGTCTGGAATATCCCGCTGGTGCAGGATATCCCGGTTATTGGCGATATCGTGAGCGGTCACCCCTTTCTGTTATATATGACATTTGTCGTTGTTTTCCTGGTGCATTTCCACCTGTTCCATACCCGCTTCGGTCTAAGACTGCGGGCGGCAGGTGAAGAAAGCCGGGCTGTGGATGCCGTGGGTATCAGTTCCGACCGGCTCAAGATCCAGTCGCTGCTGTTGTCCGGAGCTCTCTGTGGTCTGGCAGGTGTGTTCCTGTCACTGGGCTATGTTCGCCTTTTTGCTGAAGATATGTCGAACGGACGGGGCTGGATATCCCTGGCCGTGATCATCCTGACCCGTGGACGTCCCATCGGTATCCTGGTCATGTCCCTGCTGTTCGGTTTTACGGATGGTCTTGGATTCGCGTTGCAGGATTCCATCATTCCTTCTGAATTTACCCAGATGGTGCCGTATATCGTGACCTTGCTGGCGCTGTACTGGTATTCCCGGGAAAAACAGAAACGAAACGGAAAACAAGTAAATACCAGCCAGCAGGCCGGTATGGATAAAGAGGCAGTTGCAGTATGAAAGCCTGGGAACAAGACCGGGATATTCGTCTGAATGCGGTACCCAAGCCGTTTGAGGAAAAACCTTCCGACTGGTCGTTTGTGGACGGCATTCTGAAGGCTCGCCGCAACATGATGGCCAAGTTCTGGAAAAGTGAAGTACCCGGTTCCAATGCGCCGGAAATCCCCTTCATGGAAATGATTCAGGCCTGGCACAACAGGGGCTACGATGTCAGTGAAGCGGAACAATGGCTCTCCGTCGGCCGTGATGCCCGTGAACAGAATGATCACGGAACCATGGAAGTGCTGGGGGCGAGAATCCAGCAGGCCCTTGCTAATGCCCCTAAAGATGAAAGCAGTGTGTACTGGCAATATCAGGCACCGGAAACGTTTGAGGCGATCCGCGCGGCTTGCCCGGCAGTGGATAAGCTGGATGGTGATACGGCTGGCCATTGCCTGAGTGAGAAAGTTTATGGCGGCTGGCTGGGTCAGATTGCCGGTGGTGCTTATGGCACAGCGCTGGAAGGTTTTTCGGGCGAACAGCTGAATGCGTTTTATGGGGATCGGTTGAACGGCTATGTCCGGGAACCGGAAACCATGAATGATGATGTGACCTATGAACTGTGTGTCCTTGAAGCGGCACGGAAGAATGCGAATTTTTCCAGCCAGGATATCGCGGAAGAGTGGCTGCGTTATATTCCCTATGGCTGGTCTGCTGAGCACTTTGCGCTGGAGAACCTGCGCCGTGGCATTATGCCGCCGCAGTCAGGAACCTGTTTGAATTTTTACTCGGAATGGATTGGTGCCCAGATGCGCACCATGGTTCACGGCATGCTTGCGCCCGGCAAACCCTGGCGGGCTGCTGAGCTGGCGTATCGCGACAGTGTGATCTCCCATGAGAAAAACGGTGTATATGGCGGAATCCATGCAGCGGTTCTGACCTCACTGGCGTTTATCATGGATGATGCCCGTGCCGTTGTGCGGGCTTCCCGCGGTTATATTCCCGATAACACGTTATTTGCGCATCTGTTTGACCGGACCGTCGAATTGTCTGAGCAATATGGCGATCATCGGGAAGTCTGGCAGTCCATGAAGCAGAATGAACTGCGAACTTACAACTGGATTCATACGTTCCCGAATATGGTAGCGGTTGTGCTTTCGCTGTGGTTCTGCGACAACAACTTTACCCGCGCCATGCGGATCCTGGGGGATTGCGGTGAAGATGTGGATTGCAATGCCGGTGAAGTGGGAACCGTGCTGGGTGTGATGAACCCAGCCTGTGTGACACCAGAGTGGGCAGAACCGTTGGCCGACCAGCTGGAAACCTACGTGCCGGGTTATGAGAAAGTCCGGATTTCTGAGTTGGCGCGTCAGACGGTTGCACTGATTTCTTGATGTTTAATTATCCGCTAAGAGAGCCATGTGTCTGAGGGGCATGGCTTTTTTTATCATCTGATGGTCAGGGGTACTGCTCTTCGCATTGGCAAACAGAGTGTGCGCCATACACGGTGGTCCACCAGTGCCCTGTCCAGTTCCCATCCTCTGCATTACAGCGTGAAGGGCATTTAGCCTCTGCATCCGAATCACTCCAGATCGGCGCGGTATTTTCTGTGACAAAGACATCCAGAGGCGTGCACTGACACACAGAATGTTTGCCATAGACGATAGTCCACCACTGCCCATTCCACTTGCCATGCTCTGCGCCACAGCGGCCGGGGCACTCGGACAGGGCGTGTGTATCGCTCCAGATCGGATCCTTGTTTTTGGTGACAAAGGTTTCTGAACCGCCGCCCCCAGACGATGGCGTTGGTGTTGGCACCGGTGTTGGGGCTGGATACGGTGTAGGAACAGGAGCCTGCACGGGTTTTTGCGATGGTGTCGGTTTGGGAGCTGGAACCGGTGGAGGTGCTGGAGTGGGTGCTGGAACTGGCGCAGGCACGGGTGCTGGCGCTGGGGTCGGTGTTGGAACTGGCACCGGCACCGGCACCGGCACCGGAGCCGGCGCTGGTGGTGCAGTGGCAATGACGATATCTCCCGCCGTCGCTATGGGGGGCAGGTTTGACTGGGTTACAGGCAGGTTGGACACATCCGTAATACAATTATTAGCGCCGCAATCATTCCAGCGAATGGCGCCATCAATAAGATTACCGTGCAAAGTAAAGACCTGCTGCTCGGATTTATCCGGAAAAACGTCCTTTCTGATATAAACGTTGATTCTGAATTCTGTCGGTCCTGTTCGGATGGCTTCCAGGCGCTCCACGACCTTCATATTTTTACTGCTGTAGACGCGGTTCAGATTGGAGGGCAACGTCCGACGGGTGGAAACATGGGCTTCTACGGCCTGTCTGACCTCATAGGCCAGCTGGCTGGCCTCCATGACTTTCGCTCGGGTCGTGTATTTCTGGTAGGTAGTGACAGCAAACGCCGAGACCACGCCCATCACGAAGAGCACGATCATGGCTTCGACAAGACTGATCCCCTGGATTGAATGCTGTCCTTTATTCACGCTGGTACTGGCTTCTGATGGTGTTTATGGCCTATGCCATGAGAAACTGCCCCTAATATGTTGAGTTTAGGCGTATTTAACGTGCGGGAGCGCTTGAGGGATGTCGGGAAATGTAAAATGTTCAATAAAATCAAAAGGTTATAGGGTTTGTCCGTTGTTTTTCTGGTAACTCATTGTTTTTAAAAATATTTATTTTTTCATAGGACGGGGCGGTGAACCCGTATCGGGAGAATGGGTCAGATAAGTAGGGCTAAACGGGTAATACTATGATTTCCCAATTGGAAAATGCGCTGAGTTTGGGATAATAAACAGTTACCCTATGACTCTGGGCGGACGATGGCATGGGTTCACGGGCTGTGGCAGGTCAGGTACGAGGTGTCGGCGTTTTGACGATCCGGGGTAGACTGAAGTGAATGGTCTGGCCCAGAGAACTGGTTATTGATTCTTGAATGGTGGGAGAGTTACATGGCTCGTGGTGTTAACAAGGTTATCCTGATAGGCAATCTCGGTGGCGATCCGGAAGTCCGCTACACGCCCAATGGCAGTGCGGTCTGCAACCTGAGTCTGGCGACCAGTGAATCCTGGAAGGATCGCCAGACCGGCCAGCCGGTCGAGCGGACCGAGTGGCACCGGATCGTGGTATTTGGCAAGCTGGCGGAGATTGCAGGACAGTTCCTGCGCAAAGGCTCCAAAGTGTATATCGAAGGCAAGCTGCAGACCCGCAAGTGGCAGGATCAGCAGGGACAGGACCGTTACACGACTGAGATCGTGGTGGATATCAATGGTCAGCTACAGATGCTGGACGGCCGTCAGGACGGCATGGGCGGTGGTGACTACCAGCAGCAGAGTGCGCCTCGTCAGCAGCAGTCTTACCAGCAGCCTCAACAGCAGCAGGGCGGGTTTAGTGGCCAGCCTCAGCAGCAGGCGCCGCAACAGGCTCCCCAGGCGCAGCCACAGTCAGCACCGGCCGGCGGCTTTGATGATTTTGATGATGATATTCCGTTCTAAAAAATCTGGGTTTTAAATAACCACATAAGAAAAGGGCTTCGGCCCTTTTTTGTTTGGTATCAAGCAGGTTTATTCGGTTTCCCGTTACGGGTTATTGCTGACAGTCGATTGGCTGGGGATTGATATAAGTCAACAGTCTGCGTTCAAGGTTTTTTTAAACTTTAAACTCTCTTTTGTCTTCTGAATTCCCCATATTTTTATGAACAGCATCGAACCCTCTTACTTTGAGGCGCGTTCGCCTCTCGCTATGGCCGAGCTGGCGCAAAACGTCGCGATTGGTAAGGCTGAGAAAGCGTTATACAAGACCTTCGTTTTGGCGATCATGGCCGGTGTCTTTATCTCCCTGGCCGGTATGTTTTACACCATCGTCTCCACCGGTTCCCATGGCCCGAATGCATTGCCTTACGGTATCTCAAAGCTGATTGGCGGCATCTCATTCAGCATGGGTTTGATGCTGGTGGTCATGTGTGGCGCTGAGCTGTTTACCAGCAGCACCATGATCTCCATTCCCTGTGCATCTGGCCGCGTGCCGTTTTCTGCCATGGTCCGCAACTGGTGCGTGGTTTACCTGGGTAACTTCGTCGGCTCCATCGTTATGGTGTCGATGATTATTTATACCGGCCAGTGGCTGGGCGCCCATGGCCAGGTCGGTGCGTCTGCCATGTACATTGCCGATGCCAAGATGGGACACAGTTTTGGTCAGGCACTGGTGCTGGGCATTATGTGTAACATCATGGTCTGCCTGAGTGTCTGGATGAGCTACAGCGCCCGTAGCGCCAGTGGCAAGATGCTGGCCATGATCTTGCCCGTTGCCGCGTTTATTGCCGCAGGTTTCGAGCACTCCATCGCCAACATGTATCTGCTGCCGATGGGTTGGATGGTGCACAACCTGGGCGATGCCGCTTTCTGGCAGGGTATTGGCATGACACCAGCGGATTTCCCGCATATCACACTGCACAATATGATCTTCAACAACATCATTCCTGCCACCATCGGCAACATTATTGGCGGCGGTATCCTGGTCGGTTTGAGCAACTGGTTTGTATTCCTCAGAAAACACTGAGCCTGATACGTTGCGTTGATGCTGTTTGAAAACCGGCCATAGTGGCCGGTTTGCTTATTCATCTTTCCGGCTTATACACAGGTTCTCTTTTCATCACTGGATGTGATTTGTCTACTGGCGCGGCTGCCCGTTACACTGGTTTTTCACGAAAAAGAAAAATAAAACAGGAGTACGGGTATGCATGGCCTGATGATGGACCAGCCATTATTGATCAGCATGATCATGAAGTATGCCGAACAGGCGTTTCCGGAGTCGGAAGTGGTGTCGGTTACCCATGACCATCCTGAGCACCGCTATACCTATCGTGATGCGTTTCGCAGGGCCCGCAAGTTGGCCAATGCCCTTGATCGTCTGGGCATGCAACAAGGGGACCGGATAGCCACACTGGCGTGGAACGACTTCCGCCATTTTGAGCTCTATTACGGTGTCTCCTGTTCTGGGGCCGTTTTACATACCATTAATCCCCGGCTCTTTACGGATCAACTGGCTTATATCATCAATCATGCAGAAGACCGTTGGGTCTTTACCGATCCGCTGTTTATTCCACTGCTGGAAGGGTTACAGACAGAGCTTCCCAGTGTGGAAGGTTTTGTCATTCTGACCGATCAGGCGCAGATGCCAGACACTTCACTGAAAAATGCCATCAGTTATGAAGCCCTGATCAGTGATGAGACCGATGAGTACGAATGGCCGGTACTGGATGAACAGACGGCCAGTTCACTCTGCTATACATCGGGCACGACAGGTCACCCCAAAGGTGTGCTCTACAGTCATCGTTCTACCGTGATTCACGCCATCACCGCGGTGATGCCCTCGGTGGTGGGATTGTCTGATCGTGATGTGGTGATGCCCGTAGTGCCGATGTTTCATGTCAATGCCTGGGGCTTGCCGTATACGGCGCCTCTGGCAGGCGCAAGGCTGGTATTGCCCGGGCCTAAGATGGGCGACGGTGCGTCATTGCATCAGTTAATTTCACAGGAACAGGTTTCCCTTGCCCTTGGGGTTCCGACTGTCTGGCTGGCGTTACTGAATTTCCTCAAAGAGAGTGGCAAGGGTCTGGAAAGCCTGAGCCGGGTCATCGTCGGTGGCGCAGCCTGCCCGCAAAGCATTATGGATAGATTGCGTGAATACGGTGTGGATACCCATCATGCCTGGGGAATGACGGAGATGAGTCCCATTGGTACCCTGAATAATCTCAAAGCCAGTCTGTCCGATATTGCGCAGGACACCAAAGACGCATTACGTCTGTCACAGGGGCGTGCCATCTTTGGGGTAGCGATGAAAATCGTCAACGATACCGGTGAGCGTTTGCCGCATGATGGCGTTGCCGTCGGGGATCTCTATGTCCGCGGTCCGGGTGTTTGCAGTGCTTATTATCAGCGGGAAAGCGAAGTCAGCAATACCCACGATAAAGAGGGCTGGTTTGCCACCGGAGATGTGGCTGCCATAGATGATGAAGGTTATTTGCACATTACCGACCGGAGTAAGGATGTCATCAAATCAGGTGGTGAATGGATCAGCTCCATCGAACTGGAAAACCTGGCCATGAGTCACCCCGCGGTGGCTGAAGCCGCGGTTATCGCCGTGCCCCATGAAAAGTGGAATGAACGCCCCTTGTTGGTCGTGGTGAAACAAGCAGGTGAAACTCTCGACAAGACAAGTCTGCTGTCGTGGTATGAAGGCAAGGTGGCGCAATGGTGGATACCGGATGATGTCATCTTCGTTCATGAATTACCCCATACCGCCACGGGTAAAGTGAAAAAGCTGGCATTGAGAGAGCAGTTCGTCACAACCCGATAAACGGATAACTGTACAGGGCGAGGCTGGTCACCCGGCAACGGCCTGTGCAGTCTCCTGTTTGGCGCGAGTGACCGGCATCGACTAGGCTGACTGAATTTCATCAGTCAGCACTGACAAGGCGTATGGATTCCTTAATCTATGTGGTCGTCGATCCGGAATAAGATCATTCTGTTTACCATTGTCCCGATTACCCTGCTCTATGGATTGATTAGCGGCCTTCACATCTACCACACCTTCATTCTTTCCCGCCAGGATGTGGAAGAGATCCTGATCGATGAAACCCGACGCTACGCAGAATTGATTGATACACAGTTGCGTCAGATTCAGTTGCAGGGCGTATCCCTGAATCGCTATTTACGGTATGCCACCTTACCCGGCGCCAAATATGGGGTGTTGCCGATTGTTAAGGAGATACTGGCAGAAAACCCATTGATATACGGGATCGTGATGGATGATCCGGATAGTCATGATGAACCGTTGCTTTACCAGCTGGTCGATAATCAGCTCGTGACCAACCGGATAAGCGATACATGGCAGTTTCCGGATACGCACCCTTATAGCAGCTGGAGTCAGCCGATAGACATCTTGTTTTCTACCCAAAAGGTCATATTCCACCATCAACCGCTGGAACAGGGAGAAGGAATAGGCCTGCTGGTGAGGGTGTCTGATCTGATCAATTTATTAAAAGAGGATAATCCCAGAAAGCTGAAATTTGTCCTTGTTGACCGGCAGGCAAATTTCATTCATTCCGATATTCGTTCTACGATCGTTGATCGAACATTTCTGGATTCAGCACGAAGGCTCGGCGCGTCAGCGCTTGAGACACTGATTAGCGGCCCTTTGCGCGATGGCCAGGAGGCGCACACGACGGACAGATATAAGAGCTGGCGAGTCTGGTATTTCTCCAGTCCTGTACCGGCATCTGACTGGGCGCTGGTGGTCAAGATACGGGAAACGGCTGCACTTGCTGAGCATATACGTTATGCAATTGTGAGTGCCGTCTTGATGATTCTGTCATTGATTGTCATCAGTTGCTGTATCTGCAAGGTGTCCGGCACGATCACCCGGCCTTTGACGCGTCTTCGCCAGGCCGTTCGGCGTTTGGGTGATGGTGTCTGGCAGATGGATACCGACAGTTATGCGGATGATGAAACGGGTCACCTGGCCAGAACCCTATCGACGATGGCCAGACGACTGGAAGACCGGGAAGAGAGCCTTCGTCAACTGAGGGCCAGCAACATCAGCCGTATTGCCGAGCGGTTACGGGGCAAGTATATCTATTTTGTCTTTGATGACACGGGACGTATGACGTATGTCAGCTCATCCATATCAGAGATCCTGGGATATACGCCGCCGGAGTTTCTGTCGCGTCAGGCGGAACTGTTTCAGGCGTATGCGCTGGATGCTGAAGGTAAGTGCGTCATGAATGATGTCCTGCTGGGCCGCGCGATGGACCGTTTCATGCAGCTGGATATGCCACATAAGGATGGCACCTTACGCACGATGGAGGTCATCGGTGTGCCGGTGATTGAGCCGGGCAACCGTATCTCCGGTATGGAAGGCATGGCTCATGACATTACTGATATTGTCAGTGATTCCCGGCGCTTTCGCAGTTTGCTGGAGTCAGCGCCGGATGCGATGGTGATTGCCACGAATGCCGGTGATATCACGATGGCCAATGCCCGGGCTGAAGAGTTGTTTGGGTATGATCGCAAGACGTTGCTGGGACATTCTCTGGCGATATTGGGAACCTCAGAAGAGGACGAGAATATTGCGGAGCTGGTTCATCGGATTGTCAGCAATGAGCCTGTTGCTGGATTTGAAACGATCCTGCAAACACGACAGGGAGAGGTATTCCCGGCAGACATCACCTGTAATCGGCTGGATATTGATGACGAACGACTGGTTTCCATTGCTGTCAGGGATAGCACCGAGCGAAAGAAAACCGAAGCCGCGTTACGCCAGGCTCGTGATGATGCGCAGGTCGCGGACCATGCCAAAAGTGTATTCCTCTCAAACATGAGTCATGAGTTGCGTACCCCTTTGAACGGCGTGCTGGGATATACCCAGATCCTTTTGAAAAAAACACCCCTGACACAGCAGCAGCGCGAGAGTTTACTGGCCATAGAAAGTAGTGGTCAGCACCTGCTGACCATGATTAACGACATTCTGGATTTGTCAAAAATGGAGGCCAATGGTATCAAGGTGCGTATGGTGCCGGTAACGCTTCATAAATTGGTTGAAAGTGTCAAGCGTATCGTCGGACAGCGTGCTGACGCGAAAGGACTGGATCTCAGAGTTGTTGTGGATGAAGGTTTACCTGATTCGATTGTGACGGACCCTACCAAGTTACGACAGATTCTCATCAATTTGTTGGGCAATGCGATCAAGTTTACGGAAAGTGGTTATGTCATGCTGACATTGGCACTTAATGAACGACAGGTTTCGTTTTCTGTCAGTGACAGTGGCATTGGTATTGCCCAGGATGACCAGCAGCATATCTTCGCACCTTTTCTGCAAATTAATGCCTGCAGTCATCCGGGAGGAACCGGATTGGGTCTGGCGATCAGCCGCTGGCTGGTCAACGCTTTAGGAGGGGAACTCAGTGTGAGTAGTCAGCCGGGATGTGGAAGCACCTTTCATTTCAGCTTGCCGCTGACAGCTTTAAGCATGGCAACGCCTGGTGTTATTACTCAGGCCATTCTCGATCAAAGTGGTGACCTGGCTGTAGGAAAGACTGCCAATTCATTGAGAGTGTTGGTTGTTGATCCTTCCAAGACCCATCAAGAGATTATTTTTACCTGTCTGGATCATACTGGCGAGATCGTATACCAGGCAGCAAACGTTAATGCCGCCCTCTCTGAAATACGTAAACAGTTGCCTGATATGGTGTTACTGGCTGACGCTGTGTCAGTCTGCAATCTGGATGTACTGAAAACGATCAGGGCTATGCCAGAGAACGAGACGGTATGGCTCATTGCCATGTCTTCAGAAACCGATGACGCTTTCTCTCGACATATTCAAGGGGATGGTTTTGATGGTTATCTGGTTAATCCGTTTACACTGGAGCAATTTATCGGTTTGGTAGAAACATGCATTATGAAAAGCTTTGAAAATATCAATGCTTTCTGTTCATCGCATGAGAACAAACTGGATATAAGCCTTTTTGATGTATTGTCCAAGGCTGCAGAGCTGGGTGATATTAATCAGATGATGCAAGTGGTCGGTGAATTACAGATTCATAAAGGTACCCGCCAGCTTGCCAGACTGATAGGTTTTTTATGTCGTACGTTCAGTTTTGATCGACTTGAAAACCTTTCTCGTCGTTTTGCTGCAGATGTTGAGGCTCCGATTGTTTTATAGCCTCAGTGCTGCCCTGGTTCCTGTGGGCGACAGGAACCAGGTAGTGATGAAGGCCTAACAAGGAGTGAAATCTGCCCGTAAACAAGCGACTCTGTGTTGGGAATCGTTGAGGATTACGGTATCGGGTTTACTTTCAGCGCAGGATGCCAAAGCAATGGGGCAGCGAGTTCGGAACACGCAGCCGGACGGCGGAGAGATGGGTGACGGTAAATCGCCTTCCAGCAGCTCAATCTGTTTGCCTTTCTCCTTGTCCGGATCAGGCAGTGGCACTGCACTGAGAAGTGCCCTTGTGTAGGGATGTCTTGGATTACTGTAAAGTTCATCTTCGGTAGCTAACTCGGCTTCATTGCCAAGGTACATGACCAGTACACGATCGCTGATATGTTTTACCACGCTCAGGTCATGGGCGATGAATACCAGTGACAGCCCCATGGCTTCCTGCAGTTCTTTCAGCAGATTCACTACCTGTGCCTGTATCGACACATCCAAAGCGCTGACTGGTTCGTCGCAGATGACCAGTTTCGGTTTGAGAATCAGAGCCCGGGCGATGCCGACCCGTTGACATTGTCCACCAGAAAATTCGTGGGGATAACGGTTGATAACATTGGGCAGCAGTCCGACACGGTCCATCATCTGACGAACCTGCTGTCGTATCTCGTCCCGGGGCATGTTCGGGTAATAGTTGCGCAGGGGTTCCGCGATGATGTCGCCAATGGTCATCCTGGGGTTCAGTGATGCCAGTGGGTCCTGAAAGATCATCTGGATATCTTTTCTAACCGCTCTGAACGTTTTGTCGTCGCAGCCAACCAGGTTCTGGTTTTGCCAGAGAATTTCGCCAGACTGGGTTTTCACCAGGCCAATCAGTGCTCGCGCAAGGGTGGATTTACCACAACCGGATTCACCCACAATGCCCAGTGTTTCACCGGCGTAAAGATCAAAGCTGACACCATCAACGGCTTTCAGCATAGGCATGGGTTCCCACGGCCAGTCGCGGGACTTCGGTACAGGAAAATGAACCCGAACATTTTTAACCTGCAGAATCGGCTGTCTTGCGCTCATAAGACATCCTCCGTCGTATTATGGGTCCAGTAGCAGGCTTTTTGACGTTCGCCGTGGGTAACCAGTGCAGGTGTTGTTTGTCTGCATTCCGTCATGACATGAGGGCAGCGATCCTGGAATGGACACCCTTCGGGTAGTCTGAGCAGGTTAGGAGGGTTGCCGGGGATGGTAGGTAGTGTGGTATCGCTGCTGTCAATGCGGGGAATGGATTCCAATAGACCAATCGTGTACGGGTGCTCGGGGGTATAGAAAATATCCCGGGTGGAGCCATACTCCATGGTACGGCCGGCATACATGACCAGTACTTTGTCACAGATACCTGCGACCACGCCCAGGTCATGGGTGATCATGATGATGGCCGTATTGAAGTCTTGCTTCAGCTCGTTGAGCAGCGCCATGATCTGTGCCTGTACCGTGACGTCCAATGCGGTTGTCGGCTCATCGGCAATCAGGAGTTTGGGTTGGCACAGCAATGCCATGGCAATCATGACCCGCTGTCGCATACCCCCCGAAAACTCATGGGGGTACATCGCCATCCGTTTGCGGGCTTCAGGCATTTTGACCGCGTCCAGCATTCTGACGGATTCAGCAAACGCAGCGTCTTTGCTCATGCCTTTGTGCAGCATCAGGACTTCCATCAGCTGCTTGCCGACCTTCATGTAAGGGTTCAGGGAGGTCATGGGATCCTGGAAAATCATGGCAATTTTCTCGCCCCGGATTTTGTTGAGTACTTTCTCCGGCAGATTCAGGATTTCCTCGCCTTCAAATTTGGCGGAGCCCATTGTCCGACCGTTTTTGGCCAGCAGTCCCATGATGGCAAAAGCCGTCTGGCTCTTGCCTGAACCTGACTCACCGACAATCCCCAGGGTTTCACCCGCTTTGAGAGAAAAGTTCAGATTGTTAACCGCAGTCACTTCCCCGTCCGGGGTTGAAAAGTGGACTCGCAGATCTGTGACATCCAGCAAACTCATCGGGTACTCCATCAACGGTCTTTGGGATCCAGGGCGTCGCGCAGACCGTCACCCACGAAATTGAAACAGAACAGGGTTATCACCAGGAAGGCGACAGGAAACGCCAGCTGCCAGGCGGCAACTTCCATGGCCTGGGCACCTTCGTTGACCAAGGCTCCCCAGCTGGTCATGGGTTCCTGAACGCCGAGTCCCAGGAAACTGAGGAAGGATTCAAACAGAATCATGCCCGGTACCAGCAAAGATGCATACACCACCACAATACCCAGAACATTGGGCACGATATGCTGCAGGATCATACGATGGGTGGGGGTTCCACAGACTCTCGCGGCTTCAATAAATTCCTTGTTTTTCAGACTCAGGGTCTGGCCGCGAACGATCCGTGCCATATCCAGCCAGGATACCGCACCGATGGCGATGAAAATCAGCAGGATGGAACGACCGAAGAACGTCACCATCAGGATGACCAGGAACATGAACGGGAAAGACTGAAGAATTTCCAGGATTCGCATCATGATGCTGTCCGTCCTGCCGCCACTGAAACCGGCGATGGCGCCATACAGCGTACCAATCAGCACCGCAACCAGCGCGCCCATGATACCGACCATGAAGGAGATTCTGCCGCCCATCAGGGTGCGGACGAACAGGTCACGCCCCAGACTGTCAGTACCGAACCAATGACTGTTATCCAGAGCAGGGGGAACTGACATATTGGCCCAGTCAATTTCGTCGTAACTGTATGGACTGAGCATGGGGCCGAAGATCACCAGCAGGCCGATCAGGGCAAGAATCACCAGACTGGCAATGGCAGCCCGGTTTCGCAGGAATCGAGCCCGGGCATCCGCCCAGAGACTGCGGCCTTCGATTTCGATCGAAGGAGAGAGTTTGTCCGCCAATGCTTCCATGGCGCCGGTATTGAGTATGGGATCGGACTTGTTATTCATTAACGACATCAGCAATCACTCATAGCGTATCTTGGGATCAATCACGGCGTAGAGAATATCGACAATCGCTGTGAACAGGATGGTCAGTGCGCCGATGATGATGGTTAGTCCGAGTACCAGGGAGTAATCCCTGTTGAGTGCACCGTTGACAAAGTGCTGGCCGACACCGGGGAGACCAAACACCGTCTCAATAACCACGGAACCTGTGATAATCCCGACAAACGCCGGCCCCATATACGACACCACTGGCAGCAGCGACGGACGCAGGGCGTGTCGCAGGATGATGTGATGAAAGGGCAGCCCCTTGGCTTTGGCGGTCCGGATGAAGTTACTGTTCAGTACTTCGATCAGGCTACTGCGCTGAATCCGGGCGATGGCGGCAATATAGAGAATCGCCATGGCCGTTACCGGCAGCACCATGTATTGCCAGCTGCCATCATGCCAGCCGCCGGCAGGTAACCAGTGGAGTGTGACCGCAAACACCAGCACCAGCAGTGGCGCTATCACGAATGAGGGCAGCACAACGCCCGTCATTGCCAGCGACATGACCAGGTAATCCAGCCAGCTGTTTTGTTTGAGTGCCGCGAGTGTTCCGGCGCCAACACCGACCAGTACCGTCACGATAAAGGCTGCAACCCCGATTTTCAGGGATACCGGGAAACTCTGTGCGACCAGCTCGTTGACCGTGTAATCCTTGTATTTAAAGGAAGGGCCGAGATCGCCGTGGGCAAGATCCCGCAGGTAGTAGAAATATTGCTGGTAGAGGGGTTTGTCGAGGTGGTACTTGGCCTCGATATTTTTAAGGATCTCCGGCGGCAGGGCGCGCTCCCCGGTGAACGGGCTACCGGGCGCCATTTGCATCAGGAAGAATGAAATGGTGATCAGTACCAGTAACGTCGGTATGGCAATCGCCAGACGCTTGATGATGAATTTCAGCATACAGTGACCTTGTCAGGCAGCACATGCCCCGTATCCATGACAGACCGATTGGGGAGTCAGGCCCCTTCCCGGCCAGGGAAGGGGGAGCTGTGCAGAGTGTGTCAGGGGTCAGTGGGCCATGATGTAAAGATCTTTGGCCAGTACATTGTCTTCCGGGTTATTCATGGGGTAGCCACCAACGTAGCTTTTCACCAGGCGGCCCGTGACATACTGGTAAACCGGCGCTACCGGCATTTCCTCGGCAATCAGCTGTTCGGCCAGCTGGTAGAGTTCAGCACGCTGGCTCTCGTCAGCAACCGTCATGGCCTTGTTCAGCAGGTTGTCATACTCGGTGTTGCTCCAGCGGGCATAGTTGTTGCCGTTTTCTGTCATCAGCAGGCTGAGCATGGTTGAGGCTTCATTGTAGTCACCGATCCAGCCGGCGCGGGAAACATCAAACCTGCCTTCGCGACGGGTATCGAGGAAGGTTTTCCATTCCTGGTTTTCCAGGGTGACTTTGACGCCAAGAGCCTTTTTCCACATCTGGGCGATGGCAATGGCAACTTTCTTGTGGGCATCGCTGGTGTTGTAGAGCATTGTCACTTCCAGCGGATTGGATTTGTCGTAGCCGGCTTCGCTCAGCAGCTTTCGGGCTGCCTCGACACGCTGGTCATAGCTGAGGTTTTCCCAGTTCAGATCAGGTTTGACGAAACTGTTGACGTTATCCGGCGTGAAGCTGTAAGTGGGCTTTTCACCCTGACCGACGACAAAGTTGGCGATGGCTTCACGGTTGATGGTGTAGGAAAGGGCTTTTCTGACCCGGGCATCACTGAACGGCGCACGACGGTTGTTGAACTCGTAGTAGTAAGTACCGATCTGTGGGCTAACGCGGATTTCATCCGGAATTTCCTTCTGGAGCTTCTTGAAGTGTTCCAGTGGAATCGGGGTGCTGCCATTGGTCATTTCGACTTCGCCGGCACGATAGCGGCTAAGTTCGGCGTTCTCGGATTCAATAGGCAGGTAGGAAACCTTGTCGATAACGGTCTTGGCGTTGTTCCAGTACTGGGTATTACGCTCCAGCACAATACGTTCATTGACGATCCAGGATTTCAGGGTGTAAGCGCCGTTAGACACCATATGGCCGGGCTTGGTCCAGGTTTCACCGTATTTCTCGATGGTCTTGTGCGGTGCCGGGAAGGTGGTCTGGTGTGCCAGCAGTTTGACGAAGAACGGAATTGGCTTATTCAGAGTGACCTGGAAGGTATGGTCGTCCAGTGCGGCAACACCCAATGAATCAGGCGCTTTCTTGCCATCGATAATGGCGTCCGCGTTCACAATACCGGGAATCTGCATGTACCAAGCGTAAGGTGACGCCAGCTTGGGATCCACGGCACGCTGGAAACCATAGACAAAATCATGGGCAGTGACGGGTTCACCATTAGACCAGCGGGCGTCTTTACGGAGCTTGAAGGTAAAGACCTTGTTATCCGGTGATGCTTCCCAGGACTCGGCAACCGCCGGGATGATATTGCCATTGGCATCCTGAGACACGAGCCCCTCAAAAAGATCCTTGGCAATACGGGAGCCCGGAGAGCCTTCAATCTTCTGCGGATCCAGCGATGCCGGTTCCGCACCATTCCCCCGAACCAGTTCCTGCACCTTGGCCAGCTTGACACCGGCAGGCACTTCAGCGGCCTGGGCAGCGGTCAGCGGCAGAGCCGCCAGCGTCGCCGAAGTGGCCAGAATCAGGCTTGTTAGTAGCGTCTTTTTCATTCTGTATCGCCTTAACCCGTTATCGTTGTTAATGTTTTTACGTTCTTCTCTGCCTGAATTTGACGAAAAGGGGCCGGTGAGATCAGTGTTCACTGATCCGGTTCTTGGGGTGGGAGTACTGCAGGAGCGCCATGATTCTGGCACTACAGCGATTCAGGTGTGGATCACTGCCGATGGGCAACTGTCCCCCCAGTCAAGACTATCAATACCGGCATCCTTTTGCGCTGCAGGCAGCGGCCGCCTGCCTTTGTTCGACAGACTTAAGGTTGCACCCGGTTGGAAAATCCTTATCTAAAGGGGCTTTTTTATTGTTATTTAAGGGCTTGGCAGCAATATATCGGTTTGTCGGGAAGGCTGGCAAGTCCAGAAATAGATATTTGTGGTTTCAGTTGTCTCAAAACAGGCATAAACCGCAGGATTTTTGACAAAGCGCATGAATCAGACAGGGTAAGAACGCGCTATCACTGCAGGCTGTAGACAGGTGCTTCCATGCCGATAACCAGAGAAGGCTATTAATCCGTAGAAAAAGGCTTTCTGGAAACCGAGTATGAAGCGCAAGGATGACTGGAACACCTACCGCAAAGGGCTGGGACGTACATTGCTGGCCTGGTTTATCGGTTTGTCCTTGTTACCGCTGACGATCGTGGGGCTGATCGAATACAACAATGCCAGCAACAGTATCATCCGTAACAAGCATGATGAACTCGCCCATGTGAACCTGCTCCTGTCCCGGCAAATCAATAATTACCATGACAGCGTCATTACCAACCTGTTCTTTCGGGCGGGACAGGCAACGGACTTCCTTCTGGATCTGAAAAGCAGCTGGGAAATCTCCGATCTTCCCCTGAGGGAGTACCTTGCCGGTATCCAGTACCAGGAAGTCGTGGACTGGCATGCCCGTGAATTTGTGGATTTCCTCTATTTCTTCAAATACTCCGATATTCTGTTGATTGATGAGAAAGGCAACGTTCTCTATACCATTCATAAATACCGGGATCTGGGTGAAAACCTGTTTGATGGTGTCCTGTCCGATACCCGGTTGAGCACTAGCGTCAAACAGGTGCTGGAATCCGGTGAGCCGCATTATTCCGATCTGGAACCTTATGAGCCGTTAGGCGGCGAAGTCGTCAGCTTTTTTGTCATGCCACTGATCAATGAAGAGCGGGAAGTCGCCGGTACGATTGCGGTGCAAACGCGGTCTCAAGATGATCTCAAACTGCTACTCCACCAGGGAGTGGATACCGGTGACCATGTATCATCGTACATTGTAGGCGTGGATGGGAAGGTTCGCTTCTGGGCGGAAGAGGAAGGTCTGTTCTATGGGCAGCGAATTAATACAGCCGCTGTGGTGGACTGGCTGAATCATATTGACCCTGTTAGTGGCGAATATACGGAATCGCTCGAGCATCTTACCGAGTACAGGAGCCGCCGGGATGAGCATGGAGAGAAACACAATCATGCGGTCATGAATGATGATGAGCACGACCATGAGAGTGATGATGACATTCTGGAAGATATGAATGATGGCACACCCATAGCCCATATCAAGACATACAGTAACTACCGAGGCGATATGGTGCTCGGGGTTTACCGGCATATGGAGATCATGGGAACCCCCATGGTTCTGTTGACCGAAGTGAACCTGGATGATGCGTTAATGCCTGTCACCCGGTTCAGGAACCAGTTTTTTACAGTGTTGGTGATTACCAGCCTTGTTGTGCTCCTGATTTCCATGATATCGACGCGCCGGATTGCGCAGCCGCTGGTCAGGATCAATGGCTGGGTAAACCGTGTTGCCTCGGGGGAGTACGTTAAAGGGGAAGTGATTGATCAGCAGAATGAAATTGGGCAGTTGAGTCGAAGTTTCAGCATTATGACCGAGCAGCTGCGACGGGTCAGCGCTGAAAATGAAGCCAGGAACTGGCTGCAGAGTGGAATCACCGGCTTGAACGAGGCGTTACGGGGTGAACTGTCAATTACCGAGCTCTGCCAGAATACCTTGAGTTTCATGTGCCGTTACCTGCGCTTTCAGGTGGGCGCCATGTACGTGCTGACGGAACGAAACCGACTGGTGATGATGGGCAGTTATGCTTACACCATGTCCAGTGCACATCCAGTGTCCTTTGTCATCGGGGAGGGATTGCCGGGGCAGGCGGCCGAAGACCGGCAGACAATGTATGTCAATGTGCCGGATGACTATTTCCCTATTGCCTCAGGTTTGGGCTCCAGCCAACCTGACCGCGTATTGGTTATCCCGATAGTGTTCGATGACAATGTGAAAGGCGTATTGGAGTTTGGGCTGCTGGGCAATATTGATGATCGTGCCCAGCAGTTTATTGATGCGTCGCTGGAAAGCATTGCCATTGTTTTGAACCGTGTACAGGCGCGGGAGCGGGTTCAGGAGCTGCTGGAGCAAACCACACGCCAGACTGAGGCGCTGACCAAGCAACAGGATGATTTACGCACGGCGAACCAGGAACTGGAACATCAGACCCGGATCCTCAGGGAGTCTGAAGAAGAGTTGAAAAGTCAGAGTGAGGAGCTGCAGCGGGCCAATACGGAGCTGGAGGAAAAGACGGAATCCCTGTTCCGGCAAAAAGCCGAGATTGAAATCAAGAATGCGGAAATTGAAGAGTCACGTCTCAGTCTGGAAACCAAGGCGAAAGAGCTGGAGGAAGCAAGCCGCTATAAGTCAGAGTTTCTCGCCAACATGTCCCATGAGCTGAGAACGCCCCTCAATAGCATGCTGATTCTGGCCAGGATGCTGGCGGACAACGATGAGGGCAACCTGTCTGAGGATGAGGTGGAATCGGCGCAGGTTATTGATAAGGTGGGCCATGATCTGCTCAACCTGATTAATGATATTCTCGATCTCTCCAAGGTTGAAGCCGGTAAGCTGATCCTGAATCTGGAAGATGTGTTGCTGGAATCGGTTGAGCGTCAGATGCGGGATCAGTTCAGTGCTGTCGCTGAAAACAAGGGACTTGATTATATCGTGACCTGTGACCCCGGCCTGCCGGACTATATCCATTCGGATGGCCAGCGTTTAATGCAGGTCCTTAAGAATCTGTTGTCCAACGCAATCAAGTTCACGGAAGAAGGTAGTGTCACGTTGCGGATTTTTAAACCAGGGGATGACGTTCAGTTTACCAGTGAAAACCTCCAGAACAGTCAATATGTGATTGGCTTTGCTGTGAAAGATACCGGTATCGGTATCCCGCCAGAGAAACAGGCCGCGATATTTGAAGCGTTCCAGCAGGCGGATGGGTCTACGAGCCGGAAATATGGCGGAACCGGACTGGGTCTTTCTATCTCCCGTGAAATGTCCGTATTGCTGGGCGGTGAGATGCAAATCACCAGTGAGGCCGGCAAGGGGGCGACCTTCACGCTATATCTGGCGGATATGCCTAGACAGGCAGCGGACGATGAGACTTCCGACGTTGATAGGGATGAGGACATGATAGCGTTGCCTGAGTCGAATGACTCGCCAGCCATCGCAACGGTTTCAACAGAGAAAACAGCCAGTGCCCAACCGGTTGAAATGAAGCCAGACGGTTCTGACCGGCCTTTGCTGATTGTGGAAGACGACAAGACATTTGCGGCTGTACTGAAAAAAGTCGCCGAGAGCTCAGGCTATGAATGCATGACCGCGCATTCAGGCAAAGATGCGCTTGAGATTGCCCAGAAAGTGCATCCCCAGGCGGTCATTCTGGATCTTGGTTTGCCTGATATGGAGGGTGAACACGTTCTTGAGCTGCTGAAACAGCAAACCGGGAATCACAACATGCCCGTTCATATCATTTCAGGGCGTGAACTGGATAGTTCTCTATTACGCAAAGGCGCGACGGCACTATTAAAGAAACCCGTTTCTGAAGAGCAGCTGCATAACCTCTTTGGCAAGCTGGAGAAGAAGCGCGCGCATGAAATACAAAAAGTCCTGATCATAGATGCTGATGAAGAGAGTCGTGAAAAAACCATTGCCATGCTGGAAAGTCGGGATATTGAAACTGATGTGGTGGTCAATGGCCATGACTTGAGAGAAGCACTGAAAAAAACACAGTACCACTGCCTTGTCATTGATATTGATCTTCCGGATGAAGATGGCACGGCATTGCTGCATGAATTGCATGATCAGCTGGGGGAAAGCATGCCCCAGGTCATTATCAATACATCGCGGGAAATTGATCGTGAAGAACACCGGGAGCTGGCAGAGTTCGCCGGTACCATGGTTATGAAAGGCGAGCATTCTGAAGATCGCCTGGTCGATGAGGTCAATCTCTTCCTGCACAGTATTCAGCCCGGGAAACCCAAAAAACCGGTGGCGAAGCCGGCAGCGGTTGATGACAGTGCCCTGAAAGGCCGCAAGATACTGCTGGTGGATGATGATCTGCGTAATACTTTCGCCCTGTCCAAGGCCCTGCAGAAATACCATCTGGAAATAGTGCTGGCTGACAATGGTGAGCTGGCGCTACAGCAACTGGAAAAAGAACCGGATGTAGAACTGGTATTGATGGATATCATGATGCCGGTGATGGATGGGTATGAAGCCACCCGCCGGATCAGGGCTCATCCCCGCTTCAAGAACCTGCCGGTGATTGCACTGACGGCGAAGGCGATGTCCGATGACCGGGCGAAGTGTATTGAAGCCGGCGCCAATGACTATATGACCAAGCCGATTGATATGGAAAAGATGGTGGCCATGTTGAAGCTCTGGTTGCAGCAAAAAACGGACGGCGCCGAGTAGTCGCCTGGATCTGTATTGATCGGACATCGTATTTTGAAGGGAATCTGTCTCTGTGGATGAGAGGAAGGACGAGGCTGAAACGCTGTCAAATCTGTTAATGCCAACAGACCGTGATGCTTTGCTGGAAAATCTGGATGACGTTGATTCCCAGAATGAAGCCAGAGCTTTGGATGCGTTGGAAATCAGGCTGTTGCTGGATGCCGTAAAACAGCATTATGGGTATGATTTTCATGATTATGCACCCGCATCGCTAAAGCGTCGTATCCGGGAATTCCGGGATGACATCGGCTGTGAGCACATTGCTGAGCTGATTCCCCGTGTGCTGCATGATGCCTCTGTATTTGCACTGCTATTGAGGCATATGTCGGTTACCGTGACGGAGATGTTTCGGGATCCGGCTTTCTTTTTGAAGCTTCGGGAAGAAGTGATCCCCTGGTTGAAAACCTGGCCTTTTATCAAGATATGGCATGCGGGATGCGCAACCGGTGAGGAAGTCTACTCAATGGCCATTCTGTTGGATGAGGCGGGCATCCTTGACCGGGCGCAAATCTACGCCACGGATCTCAATGAAGAATCATTACAGATTGCCCGCAGGGGGATTTATCACACGGAAAACCTTCCTCTTTATGAAGAGAATTATATGAAATCAGGTGGTGGAGAGGTGTTAAGCAATTATTACCATCAGCGTTACAGCTCCCTGAAATTTCACCGTCGTCTCTCTGCCAATATGACGTTTGCCAACCATAACCTGGTGACCGATGGCGTGTTTGGCGAGATGCACCTGATCATTTGCCGTAATGTATTGATTTATTTCAACCGGAACCTGAAAAACCGGGTGTTCAAACTGTTTAATGACAGCCTCTGCCCTAAAGGCATGTTATGTCTGGGGACGCGGGAAAGTATTCGCTTTTCTGACATTGATACCATGTATGAAACGGTGGATATCTACCAGAAAATCTATCGGAAAAAAGCGGTGGCAGAATGAGGAAACATGCCTTTTCTGCCGTCGTCATTGGTGCTTCAGCGGGAGGAATTGAAGCCCTGAAGGTGTTGTTCAGCGGATTGCAGCCGGCGTTTCCCGTGCCGGTTTTTGTGGTCAAGCATATTGATGCCGAAGCGGATGACGGTATTGTCCATTATTTGAATAAAAGCAGTTCTCTGCCCGTCACGTTTGCAGAGGACCAGGAGCCTGTTGAAAACGGGCATATCTATCTGGCACCACCGGGTTATCACATGCTGATTGAAGAAGATTGCAGTATCAGCCTGTGTGTCGACAGAAAAGTGACGTATTCACGGCCATCCGTGGATGTTTTATTTGAGTCGGCGGCTGAGGCTTATGGTTCTCACCTGATCGGCGTGGTACTGACTGGCGCCAATCGGGATGGCAGTGCAGGCGCCCGGCAAATCAAGCAGCGGGGCGGACTTGTGTTGGTCCAGGATCCGGCGACGGCGGAACATGAGGTAATGCCCAAGGCCACTCTTGCCGATACAGACGTTGATGGGGTGATGGCGTTGCCAGCGTTGGCGACCCGCCTGAATGAACTGACAGGACTGTAACCGTCTTATGGACGACATGGAAGAAAACACGCAGGAAGCGAAGTTACCGAAGATTCTGGTGGTGGATGATAAACCGGAAAACCTGCTGGCTATGGGAAAACTCCTTAAGCCTGTGGGTGCGGAGATATTTAAGGCGTTGTCTGGCGAAGAGGCGCTGGGCCTGGTGCTCAGGCACGAGTTTGCCCTGATCCTGCTGGATGTCCAGATGCCGGTCATGGACGGTTTCGAAACCGCTCGTTTCCTGCGTGACAATAAATCGACGGAAACCATCCCAATTATTTTTGTGACAGCCATCAGCAAGGAAGACAAGCATGTCACAGAAGGTTATGAGTCCGGGGCGGTGGATTATCTGTATAAGCCGGTGAATAAAGACATTCTTCTGAGCAAGGTCCGTGTCTTTCTTCAACTCGATAAACAGCGGCGGGAACTGGAAGATCTGGCAACAGAGCTCCGTGCACTGAGTGAACAAAACCACCTGCTGCTGGATTGTGCGGCGGAAGGGATTCTTGGTATTGACCCAGAAGGCAGCATCACCTTTGCCAACCCTGCAGCGTGCCAGTTGTTACAGCAGGATGAGCAAATGCTACTGGGCACATCCATCATTCCCTTTTTTGTGGAACCGGGGATTGAAGACATTATTCAACAGTGGATGGCGGGTGATGGCGAGCCAGACAGTATTTTCTCCAAAACATCGGCGCTGAAACAGGGGGAAAGTGGCAGTCTTCCTGTGGAGTTCAGTGCTTCTCCCACACAGACAGAAAATGGCACCGTCATGGGGGGCGTGCTGGTTTTTCAGGACATTACTGAGCGCAAGAAGCTTGAAGAACATCTTCTGAAAATGGCGAAATATGATGGTTTGACCGGACTGGCCAACCGGACATTGTTTATGGAATTCCTGATGGCCTCCATTACGCGTAGTGAAATCAGCCAACATATCACGGCAGTCTTTTATCTGGATCTGGATCACTTCAAGCCCATTAACGACAGTCTGGGTCATGATGTGGGTGATGAATTGTTGAAAAGTGTGGCGGAGCGGTTACAGCAGAGTGTTCGCCGTGGTGACCTTGTCGCGCGTCTCGGAGGGGATGAGTTCGCCGTTGTACTTGATGATGTCGCCAGACCTGACGATGTGAAGCTGGTGGCGGAAAAAATAGTGGAAGCCGTTTGTCGTCCGCATCCTATTGGAGGGCGTGAGCTGCATGTCAGTACCAGTGTCGGCATTGCTGTTTGGCCCGAATGCGGTAGAGAGCCAGATGAGCTGGTTAAGGCTGCGGATACGGCCATGTATGTCACCAAAAAGAATGGCCGCAGGGGATACCAGTATTTCACGGATACGATGCGGGAAGAGAACCGCCGCAAGGCTTTTATGGAACAGGCTCTCAAGACGGATTTGCAGCGCGGGAATTTTGAGCTGTTTTATCAGCCGATGGTAGCGCTGGAATCCGGGCGCGTGATTGGCTTTGAGACTGAAGTACGCTGGGATTACGATGGCCGATTACGCCTGCAGGATGAGTTTTTGCCGTTGGTGGAAGAGCTACGGCAAATGACGTCGCTCGGGGAGTGGGTGTTGAATAATGCCAGCCGTGAAATGGCACAGTGGCGCCATGCCGATCCAGGTCGAAAACACACGCTGTTGGCGATGAATTTATCCTTAAGCCAGTGTAAGGATGTCAATATTCAGGCCATGATTGAAGCTTTGCTGGAGCAGCAGAATATTGATCCCCAGGTCATGGAGATAGAAATCTCAGAGCGCTTCCTGAACGAAATCCCTGGCAAAGTGGTTAATGACTTGAAAGCACTGAGAAAGGTCGGTGTCCATGTAGCACTGGATAATTTCGGCAGTGGGACATCTGCACTGAACTATTTGCGCCGACTCACTGTTGATGTGGTCAAGATTGATCCTGGTTTTATTCATGAAATCGGGCGTGACAGCGCGACTGAAGGAATTATTCGTGCCATGACCTTTCTGGCCAAGGATATGGGTATTAAGACGGTGGCTGAAGGCATTGACAGTGAAGCCCAGTTGGCGTTTGTCAGGGATCTCGGTTATGACCGTGGGCAGGGCCTGTTGCTGGGCGCAGCCAATCCTGTCACACGACTGGAAGATACGGTTGTGATGCCGGGTAAAAACAGCAGCGGATGATGAGGCGAGAGTTGACAGCCGAATGATATCCCGCATTCTTATGGAATACCCTGTTTCATAAGCCACGGAGTTCTCCATGCCCCGGCCTGTATTTGAAGCTGAGCTGCTCAGTAAGACACAGCTATCAGACGATACGCTGCAACTGACCTTTCAGCTTGCTGATGACAGCTTTTCGTTTCAGGCCGGACAGTTTGTTTCCATTCAGTTTGAGCTTGATGGTGAAAACCTCAAGCGCAGCTACAGCATTGCCAGTGCGCCTGGTGTCTTTCAATCGACGCGTCAGATTGATATTGCCATTGCGTTGTTGCCGGATGGTCGTGCCAGTCGCCGTTTTCAGGAAGCAGTGCCGGGAGAGCACTTTGGTATCAGTGGTCCTTTCGGACTTCTGGTCTTGCCGGACAGCCTGCCAGAACGTCTGGTTCTGATTGGCACTGGCACAGGCATGGCGCCTTATCGCGCCATGCTGCCACAGCTGGAAAGGCTCGCTGCCAGCGGGATAGCACTCCATATCCTGATGGGCACCAGGCACAGGAAGGATGTGATTTATCGTGAAGAATTCACCTCGCTGGCGTCACAATTTGAACAGGTGACGTTTGAGCTTTGCTTCAGCCGGGAAGCGAATCCGGATGCAGGGATGCAAGAATATCCTGGTTATGTTCAGACACGCTTCGCCCATCTGGACTTATCCCCTGAACGGGATCTTACGTTTCTCTGTGGTAATCCCTCCATGATTGATGATGCCGTGGCCTGGCTTAGTGACGCAGGGTTTGGGTCTCGTCAGATCAAGCGGGAGAAGTACACGTTTTCACGCTAGCCAGTAGTCGGATTAACTGTCAGGCAGGCAGATTGATCAATTTCGATAATAATAACCCTACCGTAAGCAGGGAGTTTGATGATGGCGCACTCGTTCAGAAACAAGACTGTTGTGATTACGGGCGCCTGTGCCGGCATCGGCCGGGCATTGAGTCAGCGTTTTGGTATGGCCGGCGCGCGCATCGCCTTGATCGATCTTAACCGTGAACAGATTGCGACGTGTGTGGATCATTTGGAAAGTCGGGGTATTCAGGCACGTGGATACGTGTGTGATGTTAGTGATCAGAAGGGCGTCCATGAAACGATGAATCGAATCGTGGAAGACTTTCAGCACATTGATGTATTAGTCAATAATGCCGGTATCACCCACCGAAGCCTGTTTGAAGACACCGACGCTGAGGTTCATCATCGTCTGATGGCTGTCAATTATTTCGGAGCACTTTATTGTACCCGGGAGTCGTTGCCAGCGCTCCTCCAAAGCCATGGTCTGGTGATTACCATGAGCAGTATGTCTGGCTTTGCGCCATTGCGGTTTCGGAGTGCCTACAGTGCAAGCAAGCATGCACTGCATGGTTTGTTTAACTGCTTAAGGGTTGAGCTGATTGATCGTGGTGTGGATGTCATGATGGTCTGCCCTGGGTTTACGGCAACGGATATTTATAAGAACGCCTTGCAGGGGGATGGTGGTATTGTCAAAAAGCCTTTCACTCTGAGTGGTAAAACGGCCTCTCCTGCGGATGTCGCAGAAGAGATTTTTGTAGGCGCAATCAAACGCAAACGTTTGTTGCTCCTGTCCAATGTGGATTGGCGGGCTCGATTATTTGCCCGCTTTTTTCCAGTCTTTTTTGAGCGTTACCTTGCCCATCGAATTGGTGGTATGTAGTCCCAAGCGTTAACCAAGATAGATCGTGCGTGCTGCAGGAAATATCAGGGCAATCATTACAGTGCTGATGATCAGCAGGGTTGTTACCAGAATTACAGGGTGTTGGGGAGGCTCGGTGTCGGAGAACCGGCCACAGGTAATGAGCCAGATTGAAAAGCCCAGCGTGCCCAGTGCCACGCCTCCCAGGACATCGGTTGTCCAGTGCACACTGAGGTACAGCCGTGAAAAACCAACCAGCATGGCAATGATGATACCGATGCTCCAGATCCAGGGGCGTTTAACCTCGGGAATAGCCAGAGCGATGTAGCGGGCGAACCAGAGTGACAGAAATGTCGTTAATGTCGTATGGCCACTGGGAAAAGAGAAGCGAACCAGTTCTGCAGGATTATCGGGACGGTTCATATCCAGTCCCCATTTCATCAACCACAATACGCTCTCGACCCCCGTAATGAGAATGCATAACGCAAGTGCCAGCTTCCATTGCCGGTTGATGATAAGCCAGATAGCGGCGAGCCCAAGCCAGACCAGTTGAACTTCATGATTCCCGATGAGCGTAATGGCCACCATGATCTGGTTCATCAGACCGGTATGGTTGAACACCAGCCATTGGGTAATGGCGGCATTGGCAAATTTCAGTTCGCCAATGACGACCAGGCAGGTAATCAGAATCAGGCTGATGCCACTGGCCACCATCAAATAGCGTCCACTGATAAACAGTCTGTCGGAAGCTATTGACAGATTATCCGGTGACTGAATCTTGTCATGGATATAGCCACTCATGAAGGCAAAAAACAGACTGCTGCCGAAAAGCATGGCGAGGATAATCAACACATCCTCGGAAACCGGCGGCGACACCTGCATGGATGCGCCGACCAGGTAGCCCGGCAGAATATAGACAGGTGCCCAGGCCATGGCAGAGATAATATTGACGACGTAAAAGCGGGTTGCGGGCATATCCAGCATCCCGGCCACGAGCGGGATAATGGGCCTGACCGGCCCGATGAAACGGCCAAAAGCAATACTTTTTCCACCATGTCGATGGAAAAACTGCTCGCCATCCTCCAGCCACTGGGGATGTCGGGTAAATGGCCACCAGTTGGCGATATGGCGATGGAACACCCTGCCCAGGATGAAACTGATGCCATCCCCAAGCACTGCACCAATGAAGGCGGCAATGAGGGTTGTCCAGACATCCAGCACACCGCTCCCGGCAATGGTTGCTGCGCCGAACAGCATCACCACACCGGGCAGAATAATGCCGGCAATGGCCAGGGATTCAACCAGGGCGATCAGCATAATGCTGATGGCAAGCCACTCGTGGTGGCTGCGAAGCCACTCCAGCATGGGCTGGATGTCGGTTAGATCCATACGGTACCTGCCGGAACCACGTAAACAGGCAAACGCTGTGTCATGGGTCTCTTTCCACTGCTTAATCGGAACTTGCGTGCTTAATCACGCCTCGTTATGCTCGCCCTTAAAATAATGATAAAAGCGTATATAAAGAAGACTATGATGTCTCCGTCTGCAAATTTCTCCCCTGACGCGGATACTTCCCGTATCAGTATTAGCGCACTTTATACCGGTCACGTCTGGTTTCGTCACGGTTTGTCGTTACCAGAACTCTACTCGTTTAAAGGAAAATTGAGCTATGGGGCGCTGGCGCCGGTGAATGCCTTGATTCGCGCTGTCGCCGGGGCAGATATTGAAACATTTCTGTTGGAGCGACATCTCATCATTGATGAACTGCTTTCCCGTGCCATTGAGCAGCAAGGTGTTTGCCAGGTCATTGAGATCGCGGCAGGCATGTCGCCGAGGGGCGCCTGTTTCATGCGGAAATATGCTCACTCCCTGCGCTATATTGAAGCCGACTTACCGGAGATGGCCGCCAGAAAACGCCGCTATCTTTCGCAGCATGGGCTGTTGTCTGACCAGCATCAGGTGGCTGAATGCAATATTCTGGCGCAGGAAGGTGCAGACAGCCTCTCGGTATTGTTTTCCAGTCTGGATTCCAGCAAGCCGGTACTGGTCATTACCGAAGGTTTGGTGAACTATTTTGAATTACCGGTGATTACTGATTTCTGGAAACGGCTGGCAGATAATCTGGTGACGTTTCCCAAGGGCATTTACCTGACTGAAATTTATCCGGACCTTCAGGAACATCCTCTCTATCGCTGGGTGCAGTTTGCCCAAAAGGTCGTGGGTTTATTAACCCGAGGGGGGTACCCATTGCATTATCGTGATGACCAGGAAATAGAAGTCGGGTTTGCCGGGTGTGGATTTGCCGAGATCAAGGTGCATAACCCGGCCAGCTATTACGACAGTCTGCCCTTGAAAAAGCTTGAGATTCCCAGCGCCGTGAGGATTGTGGAAGCCGCTGTCTGATGACGACGGCTTCCTGACTGAAGGTTATCCGGCAATATCGGCGACAAACTCTTCCTCAAACAGCGCTAATGGCTGCTGGTCCATAAAATAGCTGTCATCGTTGAGATACTGCCTGAACCGCTCTGCGGTTTGCAGGTCAATATGAATAAAGTGGCCCCGCAATTGCTCATCATCCTGCTCAAGGATGTGAACGGATAGTGATACGCCGATACTGTCAATCTGCAATTCGAGATTGCGTTCGTCCAAGTTCAGTGTGCGGTTTTCTTTCAGTGACAGCCGGGTGCCAAAGAAGTTGATATCGTCAATGCGGGCTGCGATTTTTTCACCACTCTCTGTTTTCAGGATACAGGCGCCGTTACGAATGGGGACCAGCCGGGGGCTGATCCGTCGCTCCATGGTGATCATGGCGACCCGATTCATGACCTGAAAATCCTTGCAGCTACTGAGTGGTCGACCGGTCAGGAAATGGTAAAACAAGCGGCAGGTACCTTCCCTGCGGGCAAAGATACTCATGTGATCAGCATTGTGTATCAATGCGAACGTTGATCGAGGGCAGCGCAGGGCAAAGGCTGCGTTTTCACAGGGCAGTGTAAAATGATCGTATTCACCGGTAGCGACCAGTGTGGGGCATTGCGGGTATTTATCGAAGCCCTTGAAATCAATCAGACGCTGTGTGTTCTGAAGAAAGCGTTCGCGCTCGGCTTCATCCAGACGGGAAACCTGGCGAAACAGCAGTTTCTGGTGAGTCCTTCCTAATCCGGTTTGTTCCACATGGTAGTGGTTGATCATAGTGGTGACGCAACCTGCGGCGAATTCCTTGATACGCCCTTCCCGGCAGAGATGCAGGGATTCTTCCAGCGTGCGCATCAGGGCAGGACGGCCCATGGGCGTGGTGCCACTGAGCAACAGTTTCTCGATGCGTTCCGGGAACTCGGTGGCAAACAGGCTGGCAAGCAGAGAACCGTAGGAAATACCGATCAGGTTGATACGTTCGACACTGCAGACATCCAGGAATCCTTTCAGTAGACAGGCCATATCCTCCAGCGACAGGTCAGGCACCAGTTGCGGATTGGAGCCCTGGGAGGGCAGATCCAGCAGAATAACCGGGAAATCCTGTAGAAATACTTCGACTTCATGTCGAAAACTGCGAAAGTTCTGAAACGCTCCGGAAAGGAAAACAACCGGTGTACGATGATCGTTAGCGGGATTGGAAAAGGCCTGGTATTGCAACAGCCATTGCCCGAACTCGATGGAGACAGGCTCTGCGTCCAACATGCGAGGACTGAAGGAGCGGGTATATTCCATGATATTGTCCCTGACGGACCACTTTTTGGCAGTGGTTTCTTATTGTTGTGTTGTACCGAATATCCATTGGTACGATAGTGTTGGATAGTATACATTTTCTGTTGATGTGTATACCCTCGCTGCTCCTCCGTGTTGTCTGTCAGATAGCGTATGCTTTCATTATCACGATTTACCACTCAACCGGATAACGTTCCTGTGATAACCGGTACCATCCCACCACCAAACGATACAAGAGATAGAGTTGGTTCAGAAACAGGATCAGGTAACCGATCAGCAGCAGGGTCAGGCCCAGGCCGATAATCGCCAATAGCAGGTTGATCCAGAAGGTTCTGATCTGCCACGTATAGTGGGCATAGAGCAGGGCGTCATCCGTCCGGGCACGGTAGACGTAGGCCATGATAACAGCGACCAGCATAGGAAAGGCCGTCGGAATGCTCAGGGCAATCAGGGCATAGGAGACGTGGGCGGGGGTACGGCTTTCAATCATGGTCGTCATTCCGGTACAGGCACGGACGCTATTGTCGGTGAGAGCGTGCGGGATTGCCAGTGGCATCTTTGGCCGTCTGTTTCTATGTTAATTGATTTGCCATGGCTGTATGGCGACAGTCCCCGTTTCTGGAAGTGAATCATGTCCGGCCTGTCCTGTCCCCGCGTTGCGCTGATCTGTGGTGGTCCTTCGTCAGAGGCGGCGGTGTCGCGACTGTCTGTTGGGCGGGTACAGGCGGCGCTCAGGCATCATTATCCTGATCTGCATGTGCTGGAATTGACCCCTGCCATCGCGGTGGAACTGCACCGTCTGGCACCAGATGTGGCGTTTCCGGTACTGCATGGCCCGCCGGGCGAGGATGGCACGATCCAGGGATTGCTGGAAATTATGCAGATTCCCTATGTCGGCTCAGGTGTCACCGCCAGCGCTTTGGCTATGGATAAACTGCTCACCAAACAGTTACTGAAATCCCATGGCATTCCCCTTGCCAGTGATCTTGTGGTCAAGCGGGAGGACGGGATCGACAAAGCCGTTCAAACCACGCTGGCACAACTGGGGAGCTCGGTTGTGATCAAACCCCGTTCGCAGGGGTCGTCCCTTGGTACATCGCTGGTCAGGCAGGCGGATGCACTGGATGTCGCATTCAGGGAGGCGTTTTCAGTAGAAACCGATGTGTTGGTGGAGTCCATGATACCTGGGAAAGAGGTCACGGTGTCAGTTCTGGAGCATCCGGCCGTCATGGCACTGCCAGTCATTGAGATCTGTTTGCCTGAGGACGCCCGCCTAACGGGTTATGGTTATGATGAAAAATACACACCGGGGCGGAGTGAGCACATTATTCCTGCCCGGCTGACAGATCATCAGTATCAACTCTGTGAAGCCTATGCGGTTAAGGCCTTCGAGGTTCTCGGGTGCCGGGACTTCGCCCGTGCGGATTTTATGGTGCCGGATGACCAGGATCCTGTTTTTCTGGAGCTCAACACCATTCCCGGGCTGACACCTACCAGTTTGCTACCGGATGCTGCCGAAGCGGCAGGGCTGGCGTTTGATGATGTCTTGGTGGCATTAGTGGAGCGGGCATTGGCCCGCGGGCCCGCCATACGTCAAAACAGTTGATCGGTAATTGTACGTATCGGTTGCCCTGTTGCAGGCAATGTTTTTACAATGCCTGTTCCATACCCGATGCAGACCACCATGACACCGGAACGTTTCCAGAAGCTGCGGACCGCGCTTGATCGTCGTCAGCCGGATCTGGCGTTGTTGACTGACCAGGTGCACAAAGCCCATAACCTGGCTGCCATTCTGCGTACCTGCGATGCCGTGGGTATTGATACGGTTCATCTTTCCCAATCACCCCTACGGGCCCGTCAGTTGCGGCGTCGTTCCATGGGAAGCAATCGCTGGGTCAATGTCGCCACGCACAACAGCATTGATGCGGGTATTCGGCATTTTCAGGAACGCCGTTTTAAAGTCTATGCCGCGCATTTTTCCGAGCGGGCAAAGCCGTATCATGAACTGGATTTTACAGTGCCCTGCGTATTGTTGATGGGGGCTGAAAAATATGGTGTGAGCGAAACCGGTGCGCAATTGGCTGACGAGCATGTCATCATTCCCATGCAGGGCATGGTGGAGTCGTACAATGTCTCCGTGGCTGCGGCGATCATTCTTGCGGAGGCTATGCGTCAGCGCGAACGTCAAGGTTTGTACCGTCATAGTCGCCTGGAACCAGAGTGTTATCGCAGGACACTCTTCCGTTGGTGTTATCCGGAACTGGCCCGCTACTGCGATGAACGACAGGCGACTTATCCTGCCATTGATGACAACGGTCTTCTGGTAGATCCTTCCGACTGGTATGAAAAAATCCGTCAGTCGTCGAAAAAACATCGGAAATCATAATAATCGACCAGGCCTCAGGCATGACCTGTACAGGCAGGCGAAGTGCAAGGAGTTTATGAATGAGCAGTGTACTGACAGAACTTCTGGACCTGTTGAAACTGGAACGTATTGAAGAAGGCATATTTCGAGGCCAGAGCCAGGATCTCGGTTTCGGCAATGTCTTTGGTGGACAGGTTATCGGGCAGGCGTTGTCTGCTGCCAAGCAGACCGTCAGTGAGGATCGCGGACTGCACTCCTTTCACTGCTATTTCCTGCGTCCAGGCAATGCCCGCCAGCCGATTGTCTATGAAGTGGACAATGCACGGGATGGTAAGAGTTTTACTACCCGTCGAGTGGTTGCGATCCAGAATGGCAAATCCATCTTTAACCTGGCGGCGTCTTTCCAGATAGAAGAGGAAGGTTTTGGGCATCAGAAACCGGTGATGCCAGAAGTCGATGGGCCTGAAGGCGTGACCTCCGAGTTGGAGATGGTCAGAAGGTTTGAGCAGTTTATTCCGGAATCCATCCGCGACAAGATGACTTGCGATAAGCCGATTGATATACGTCCCGTGAATCCCAACAATCCACTGCAGCCGGAAAAGCGCGATCCGGTGCGTTACATCTGGCTGAAGGCAGCGGGCACGTTGCCGGATGATCTGCGGATACACAAATACCTGTTGGCTTATGCATCAGACTTCAATTTCTTGCCGACATCGCTGGAGCCTCATGGAGTGTCCTTCTGGCAGAAGAACATGCAGGTTGCCAGCCTGGATCATTCCATGTGGTTTCACCGGGATTTCCGGATGGATGACTGGTTGCTGTATGCAATGGAAAGTCCTTCCGCGTCAGGGGGGCGAGGTTTTGTTCGGGGACAGTTATTTGATCGGCAGGGACGATTGGTGGCGTCGTCTACACAGGAAGGTCTGATTCGTAAGTGGGCCTGAACAAACATTTCTGATAGTTGTGATGGCGGTGTCTGATGTATTCAGACATCGCTAACAGAAATAAGAACTTTGCCAATGCGATCGTGTCTATCGGGGTGTGCATTCGTCAAAACTGACGTTATGATGCCCTGAATAGACGGTTTCCGTCGGCCATCCTGCTAGAAACCGCAGCATTACGGTCGTGTACGGCAATAACCGTCATCGGACAACTTTGAGACAATATCGATAATAATTGCCTGAAGGAATCTCGAGTTTGCTGCGCTTATCAACCATTCTTTCATTGTTACTGCTGCTATCTGCCCGCGCCTTTGCGGCTGATCATGCGGTGATCCTGCAATATCACCATGTCAGTGATAATACTCCGCGTAGCACCAGTGTGACGCCTGCGCAGTTTGAGGAGCATTTGTCCTATCTGAGGGATAATGGCTTCACCGTGATGGCATTACCGGAGATCATCAAGCGGATTCGTACGCATCAAGCACTGCCTGACCGTACGGTGGCGATTACCTTTGATGATGCATACATCTCCATTTACCGTGAAGCTTTTCCCTTAATGAAGAAGCACAGTTATCCATTCACTATTTTTGTGAATACGGATGCGGTTGAGCGTGGGTATGGTGACGCTCTGAGTTGGCAGCAACTGAATGAAATGGTGGAAAGCGGTGCTTCCATTGCTAACCATGGTGTCAGTCATGGCCATTTGGTTGAACGTGCCAAAGGTGAAGATGAGCAGGTCTGGTTAAACAAAATCCACAAGGACATTGAGACTGCGGAGAAAATTATCAACGAAAAGACTGGTCAGGATCTGAAGATGTTTGCCTGGCCTTACGGTGAGACGGTGCCTCCCTTGCGTCAGCTGATTGGACAGATGGGTTTTGTGGGATTTGGCCAACAGTCAGGCCCGGTTGGGGCATTATCGGATTTCACCAAGCTACCCAGATTTCCAATGGGAGGGGCTTATGCGGCGATGGATTCCTTTATCACCAAAGTTAATACACTGCCGTTGCCGGTCAGTGGGAAAACGCCAGACAGCAGCCTTATTGATGAAAACAACACAACTCCGGTTTTACAACTGACGCTGGCTGGTGGGGATTATCAGAAAAAACTGCTGGCCTGTTATGGTCTGGGAGAAAGTCTCAAGATCAATTGGCTGGATGCAGAAAAAATGACGTTTCAGATTCAGTCAGAAAAGGCGATTCTGCCAGGACGTTCCCGCTTTAACTGTACGGCACCCGACCAGAGTGGCCGCCGCTATTATTGGTATTCCCATGACTGGTTGCGTTTGACCTCAGAGGGTAAGGCGCTCGATTAACCGCTCGGCTGCTTTTCACGATTACTGCCACCGTTCTGGTGGCAGTTTTTTGATGCGCGTCATGCATCGGTCAAATAGACAAAATCAACAGTTTTAAGGTTCTCCTGTCAGTATTCATAATTCCTCTTTTGTTACCTGCATTCGACCGGGAGAGGGTATGTCAGACGTCAGTTTTGCCGATTTCAAAAAACTCGATATTCGGGTTGGCAAGGTGTTATCTGTTGAGCGGGTACCTGATACGGAAAAACTTTACAAGGTACAGATTGATATCGGAGAGGAAAAAAACCGGCAGACAGTGACCAGCCTGGTCGACTATTACACCTCAGATGAACTGTTGGGTCGTGAAGTCGTTGTGCTGACTAACCTGAAACCGGCCAAAATGCGTGGCGAACTGTCTGAATGCATGCTGTTATGTGCGGAAACTGAGGATGGTAGTCAATGTCGCCTGTTGATGCCTGAACAATCCATGGCGGCGGGTTGTCCTGTGACCTGAGTCGGCTTGATGCGGCTGGGAAATATCCGGTGATGGCTTGATCAACGGTGGTTTCCAGCTAGTTTTTATATATAACCATCAGGAAGGTGCGTTCAGGATGAACGAAGATACCGTCAAGCAACTGGCGTTGATCATTGCCGCTAACTGTCTCGAAAATGGCATTGTGGATGAGCTTCACGGTAAGGGTATGATTACCGATGAGCAGAAGCAGGCCTTCAACAAGCAGGTGGGGGACAGGATTTACACCTTCCTGCTGTACCTCTTGAACAAACCGTCCCAACAGTATTCCGCGCTGCTTGAAGCGCTGGCGCAAAAATATCCAGAGGACTGGTCGCTCCCAGAGCTGGACACCCATTTTACCGAGATTGCCGGTAAAGCTGTGCAAATGCCGCATAATGGCCCTCAATAGAGAGGGCGCATTCCTTTTCTTGCCTGTGTCGCCCCAAACCTGATAATTCAGAAGGTCAGTATTTGCCGTTTCGGAACTGAACCAGCCCATGAAACTCGACAACCTCTTTGCGCCACGCCGTGATCAAACGGATGATGAATATTTCGAACCCCTGCTGGAGCGAAAGGGTGTGAAGCTTGAACGTATCTTGTCCCGTGGGCACATCACGCCAGAAGGTGAGTGGTATGACCAGGCATATGATGAATGGGTTATGGTGGTTAAGGGCGCCGCGCAGCTGCGTATTGATGGTCGGGATACGTTGGTAAACATGGACGCCGGCGACTATATTCTCCTGCCAGCCCATTGCCGCCATCGGGTGGAATGGACATCACCCGAAGAGGAAACCGTATGGCTGGCACTTCATCTGGATGCAGTGCCAGACAAGCAGTAAATGTGTATGAGGAAGGCAGTTATTCACAGGCATCAAACGGTCTATCGATCCGGCGTGATGGCGGTGTTACTGCTATTGATCACATTTTTCCTTACAGGTCAGGGAATGACAGAGGAATTGTCAGTGCCGGAGGCGCTGGTCTCACTACAGGAACATCTGGATATGCCCGTCAGCCGGGACTGGCAGGGGGCTGCTCAGGTGTTTTCACGCTGGGCACGTAAGCCGGGGCAGGAACGCTGGGAACTGGCTGAACTGGACTTGTCTCCCGATAAGGAAACCCACGTACAGGAAGACCTGCGACAACTGGGTTTTGTTCAGGCGCTCAAACCCGTCAAAGAACAATATGACTATGGCGTTATCCTGGGGGCAACAAGTCCGGGCATGTTAGAGCGTATTCACTATCTGGCGGAATTATGGCGTGAAGGGGTACGGTTCAACCGCCTGGTCTTTCTGACGGGGCAGCGACCGCTGGATCCTTCCGCCGATCATTTTCAGTCATTGATGAAGTCTCTCCAGCAGAAAACCGATGTTGCCCACTTTTCCGGTGATGCAGCCCCCATGCACGAAACAGAGGCGGCGCGGTTGTTGTACCTGTATGCGGATCTGCCCCAGTCCATGCGCAAACTGCCAGTGGATTTTATTGATACCGCAAGAACCTGGCAGCATCAGCACTGGCTTCGTCCGAACACCCGGGATACGGTCAGGAGCTGGCTGCAGAATCGTCCAGCCGCAGGTTCGGTATTAATGGTGTCCACACAACCCCATGCCGCTTATCAACATGCGGTGGTGCGCGATGAACTGTCCGACGGGTTTTATCTGGAAACGGTCGCGCCGGGTATCACGAAAGATCAGTCACTGGCCGTGATGCTGGATGCGGTGGCCAGCTGGCTGAAGCAACTGGATCCTGCCCAGGGACTAAATCCTGCCCTTTCCCCCTGAGTCATCTACTTTTAAAAGCCAGGAAGCAACCAGGCGTGCCTGTTGCTTGCGTGAGCTAATAAACGACAAAAGGTGTGTAAGATGCGCGAAATCAATCTGGCTATTAACGGTTTCGGCAGAATCGGACGCAATGTGCTCAGAGCGGTCTATGAGCACGGTTATCGGCAGAAAGGCATCAGGGTGGTTGCGATCAATGATCTGGGTGATGCCCGGATCAATGCGCATCTCCTTCAGTACGATACGACCCATGGCCGGTTTGGATGTAGTGTCGGTGTAGAAGGCGATAGTCTCATGGTTGATGGCGAACCCATCCGTTGTTATTCAGAAAAAGATCCTGCCCGCCTGCCCTGGCAATCCCTGGGTGTTGAGGTGGTCCACGAGTGTACGGGTGTGTTTCGGGATCAGGCCGGTGCTGGCAAGCATTTGGAAGCCGGGGCTTCTAAAGTGATTATTTCAGCCCCTGCCAAGGATCCTGACGCGACCATCGTGTATGGCGTGAACGACAGCATACTCACATCAGCACATCGGATTATTTCCTGTGCATCCTGTACCACAAACTGCCTGGCGCCGGTCGCGGCGGTACTGCATGACGCCGTGGGGATTGATTCCGGCCTGATGACGACCATTCATGCTTATACCAATGATCAGCGTCTGACAGACGTCTACCATTCCGATCTTTATCGCGCACGGGCCGCAGCGCTGAATATGATTCCCACGAAAACCGGTGCGGCGGAAGCGGTGGGTCTGGTATTGCCTGATCTGGCAGGAAAAATCAACGGCCTGGCGGTGAGGGTTCCCACCATCAATGTATCACTGGTGGATTTCTGTTTTATTGCCAGCCGTACGACAACGGTTGAAGAAGTGAATGACGCAGTGAGAAGCGGCAGTCAGAAAAGCCCGGTGCTGGCTGTCAATGATGAATCACTGGTCTCTATGGATTTTAACCATAACCCGGCATCGTCCGTGTTTGATGCGAGTCTGACAAAGGTGCAGGGACAGCAGGTCAAGGTGATGGCCTGGTACGACAATGAATGGGCATTTTCCGTTCGTATGCTGGATAACACGCTGGCCTTGATCAACGCAGCCTGATGGGGAGTGTGGATTACTCCCCCCACCTTGGCATCAGGTTCTGAGCGATTCCCAGATGATTCAGTATCCTGGCAACAATGAAATCCACCATGTCATCCACGGTTTGAGGCTGATTATAGAAACCGGGGCTGGCAGGAAGAATCACCGCACCCATGCGGGTCAGTGACAGCATGTGTTCCAGGTGTATTGCTGAGTAGGGCGTTTCCCGGGGCACGATGATCAACTGACGTCGTTCTTTCAGGGCCACATCCGCGGCGCGTTCGATCAGATTGTTACTTGCTCCGGTGGCAATGGCCGACAATGTGCCGGTACTGGCCGGGCAAACCACCATCTGTGACGGTGCGCCGCTTCCGGAAGCGACTGCTGACATCCATTGCTCGTTGCCCAATACACGAATCTGGTCGGGTTTGGCGCGATATTGGTCCGTCAGGAACGCTTGCAGTTCCTGACGGTTAGAGGGAAGCTTCAGGTTGGTTTCTGTCGCAATCACAATCCGTGCAGCCTTGGACAGCAGGAAATACACCTGCCGATTGGCGGCAACCAGGCATTCCAGCAATCGCAGGCCATATTGCACACCGGACGCTCCAGTCAGTGCCAGTGTCACGGTTTGTGGTTGTTCGGGCATCTGTATCATGCGGATGCCTTTTGGTTCAGGGCGTTAATCAGCTTCTGGTGGAGTCCACCAAAACCCCCGTTACTCATAATGACCAGGTGATCACCTGACCTGGCTTCGCTGACAAGGGTGGAAACGATACGGTCGATATCATGATCGGCGGTAGCCGGTACAGGGCTGTGGGAGAGTTCATCTGACAATGACCATCCCAGTCCTTCAGGTTCATACCAGGTGACATGGCTGGCAGCGGCAGTGGCGGCCGCCAGATGACCTTTATGGATACCCATCTTCATGGTGTTGGAGCGGGGTTCAATGACGGCCTGAATCGTTGCGTCTGAGCCAACCCTGGCCCGCAGGCCTTCCAGCGTTGTGGCAATGGCGGTGGGGTGGTGAGCAAAGTCGTCATACACCCGGATACCGTTGATTTCTGCCACTAATTCCATACGACGCTTCACACCGCGAAATCCGGACAGAGCCTCACAGGCAAGGGCGGGTTGCACGCCGACATGTCGTGCGGCAATGATCGCAGCCAGTGCATTGTGCATGTTATGACGCCCCGTATGGCTCCAGCAGACTTCGCCCTGCGTCGTGCCGCAATGGCTGATGGCAAAATGAGAGCCATCGTCGGCAATGGGAATGGCCTGCCAGTCACTGTCCGGCCCCATGTTGCTGATGTCGCTCCAGCAGCCCATATCGATGACGGCATTGAGGTTAGCGTCATCCGCCGGTTTGATAATCAGGCCATTGCCGGGAATAGTTCGGACGAGGTGGTGAAACTGTTTCTGGATAGCGCCGAGATTCTCAAAGATATCCGCATGATCAAATTCCAGGTTATTCAGAATGGCCGTGCGCGGCCGGTAATGAACAAACTTGGAACGCTTGTCGAAAAAGGCGGTATCGTATTCGTCCGCTTCGATGACAAAGAAAGGGGTCGTTCCCATACGGGCTGAAAGACCAAAATCTGCCGGTACGCCGCCAATCAGGAATCCCGGTGACATGCCGGCATGCTCAAGGATGACAGCCAGCATGGCAGACGTAGTGGTTTTACCGTGGGTGCCTGCAACCGCCATGACCCAGCGATCCCTGAGGATATGGTCAGCCATGAACCTGGGGCCGGAGGTGTAGGGAATCCCTTCGTTCAACACAAACTCGACGGCAGGGTTGCCGCGGGACATCGCATTTCCGATCACAACGAGATCAGGGCGGGGGTTGAACTGTTCCGGACTATAGCCTTCCACCAGTGCAATGCCCTGCTCTTCCAGCTGGGTGCTCATGGGGGGGTAGACGTTCTGGTCAGAACCGGTGACATGAATGCCCAGTTCCCTGGCCAGCAGCGCCAGGCTGCCCATGAAGGTACCACAGATACCCAGAATATGTACGTGCAAGAGATCGTCCTCGGAAATGATCGCAGACCATAAAAATGGCCGAAAACATAACTGATATTAACGGGGGGAGTCTGGTGACAGCAAGAACAGAGCGGACTGGTATGGCAGGCATGCGATATATCGCACTTTCGCTGTGGTTTTTCTCTGTCACGCTGACGTCAGGGAAGCGGGATAAAAAGAGGGTAGTAACGTTGGCCTCCAATGATGTGCTAACCGGAGATGGATTGACGCCGACACAACAGAAATGGGTAATGTAAAAGTCTTTGTAATTTGAGCAGGCGTTCTACGCTGTAACTTATGGACTAAAGGAATAGGCCTTAAATGATTAAACAATACCTGCTTGCAGGGCTGATGTTTGCTCTCTTGGGATTGGGGAATGCCTACGCAGAGGAAGCCATCCCTGTCAGTGAAAGCATTGATGAACCCCTCTACAAGCCGTTTATTGAACGCTATATATTGGATGAGCTGAAACTGTTGCGTCAGCAGTTGCAGGCCATGCGGGCAGAGATGGCGGAAAAAGTGGCAGAAGCTCGTCTGGACGCATCAGACCGCGCTATGCGTTATACCACGGATACCACTAACAATATCTTCTTCATCATAACGGGGGCTGCATCCATTCTGGTGTTGCTTGGGTGGCGCTCCCTGCGCGAAGTGCAGGAAAACGTTGAGGCAACGGTTGAGCGAAAGGTCTCCAAACTGACCGGTGAATATGAGCAACAGCTGCATGATGTGGAACGCAAACTCAAGGTGCGTTCGGAGCAGATTCTTGCCGCACAGGAAAAGATTTCGGAAACGAACCAGATTCACTCGCTCTGGATGCGGGCGGGGCTGGAATCCAGCCTGCATGAGCAGATCAACATTTATGACCAGATTCTGGAAATTAACCCCGAAGAGGTGGAAGCACTGACCTACAAGGCGGATGTTTTGATGGACCTGGGAGAGACCCGCTGGGCGTTGTCGCTCTCAAATCAAGCCATTGAGCACGATGCGGATTATCCGTTGGCATACTGGCAGCGTGCCTGTGCTGAGGCCGAACTGGGGCAGCAGGAGGCGGCAGTACGTGATATCACTCTTGCCATTGAGAAGTCACCAGCGTTGAAAGACGAACTCGAAAAGGAAAGTGCTTTCCGTAACCTTCAGGATCACCCCTTATTTACGGCTTTGGTCAACGATGAAGTCGGGTGAAAAACGCCATCAAGCGCTTATAATCAGGCGTTATAGAATATTTTTCTAAACAACACATCTTGTGATGTTGATAAAAATATATTCCGTTCTTTAAACATCTCAATGATGGCTTTGATGTCATTTAACTCGATGGCTAGTTGTTGCTGTATATAAATATCACCAAACATGACAGCTAATGAATAAATATCTTTCTTGTTGTTTGCCAGCATCACAAACCAATCCAGGCGAGTGTGGTCATCCTGGGCTATGTGGGATGACTGAATATGCTCTCTCAGTGGATGGTGGGGAAGCCTGCCCAATAGCAATTCATAGATTGACGCTGCGGTGCTATAGCTGCATGCTGCATTTGCGTACTCTGCCAGTGCAACAAAGGCTTTCACTTGGACATTAGGCGATAATTCTTGGTGGTTTAACCATGTTTGGATGATATCCACAGGTAACCTCGTATTGATAGAAATTTGATTCCTTTCTTGCGCAGTTCTAGTTGTTAAGGCCTCTCTCGCTGTTTTCAAATCATGAATCATTCTTTCCAGGAGTGATTCATGGGTGCGAAATACCCAGGCCTGTCCTGATGGTGCCTGATTAACCGTGTGCACATTTTGGGGTGCGTTGAGAGCAGGATAAGGGCGACCGGGATTCAGTATTGCCAGATTATTTTCGATCGCCTGGATATCAATCGGTATCTGCATTATTCCCCCAAAGGGAACAACTGGCACATTTAGGTATGCTTGCCTGTAATCACTGACGTGTAGGTATGCTTGCCTGTAATCACTGACGTGTGTGACTGTGAAATTTGCGACAGGTCGATTGGCCGTCCTATTCGTTTGCGGACTGCCTGATTGCTGAACGGTTGGCGCTGACGCATCTCTATGGCTGGGACCCGGTTGGAGAGAGCCTTGGCTGTCGGAAGAATGGGCTGAGGCTGGGCTTGGCGGCGCTCCATGGTTATGAGTTTTTTGCATCGTCCTTAATCTGTGCTCTAGTCAACGAAATCCTTGGATATTCGAATTTGGTCAAGGTTCCATGGCGAAACCATAACCATAAAAGTTCGTTGGCATTGAAGGCTATCCTGTCCGTATGACTTACAATGACGAGCATAGAAGGACAAGTTGATCGCATTAAACGACGTTTGTTCACTTAATAACCATTGAAAAAAATTACAAACCGCATAGCATGGCGACTCTGGTTCAGTGAGTAACAGAGCACCATGAAGCGTATAACAACATTGTTCACCGTTTTCCTGGCCGCCACCCTGATGATTTCCGCCCCTATGGTGGAAGCCAAGAAATTCGGTGGCAGCAAGAGCTTCGGGAAGTCGTTCAATACGGCGCCGGCGCCCAGCAAGAGCCAGCCGGGCAGTGGGCTGTTTGGCAATTCCCAGAATACCCAGAAATCAACCACCACCCAGAATGCACAGAAATCTTCGCAGCAGTCGGCACAGGGCACGCAGAAGTCCTCTAATCGTGGCCTGTGGGGCGGGTTACTGGGCGGCATGCTGGCAGGTGGTTTGCTGGCCTCGCTATTCGGCGGTGGGGCTTTTAACGGATTTCAGGTCATGGATTTCCTGATCATCGGCCTGTTGGCATTTGGCCTGTTTGCGTTGTTCCGGAATATGAAGCGCCGGACGGCTTATGCCGGACATGCACCGTCCGGCCCGTTTGGTAGCCCGATGGGCGGTCCAATGGATAACCGGTATACCGCTCAGGAAGATGCTGGTTTTGATGCTGAGCGACTGGCAGGAGGTAGCAATACACCGGTATCCGCCATGGGCCAGGGGGTTGCCGATAATGATGTCCCCATGAACCTGCCACAGGGTTTCGATCTGACCGCTTTCCTGAAAGGCGCTCGTGAGCATTACCGTACCCTGCAGGAAGCCTGGAACTGCAATGACCAGGGCGTCCTGAGGGAGTACCTGGCGCCAGAGCTCTTTGAACAGCTGGTACAGGAGAGGCAATCGCTTGCGGGTGACCAGCATACCGAAGTGATGTATGTGGATGCCGACCTGGTGCGTGCAGACACCCTGTACGGCAAGGCGCAGGTCAGTATCCGTTTCAGTGGCCGTTATCGGGATACCGTCGAAGGGACGGAAGAAGACATTCACGACATCTGGCATCTGGAGCGGGACCTCAGTCAGCCCGATGCTCCGTGGTTGATTGTTGGTATCGAAGGCTGATTCTGACGGATCCAAACCATGAAAAAGCCGGATTTATCCGGCTTTTTTAGCCCCCTGAGCCAGCTAAACCATGATAACGGGTCTATAGTCGTTACCATGGAAAGCAATGACACTTGTCCTTCTGTGTGTTAGCGTTGCCAGCCTTTTCCTGGTACTTTGTTTCCATTCCCGTAAATCCCCGAGTCTGATCATGGATTGTGCACAGTGAGTGTTGTTTATTTGCACAATCTTTTGGTGTTCCCATGAATGATGCCTGTCCAAACTGTGTAGGCGACTGAACACTGTCGGGAGGGAGTGCAGGCAGAAGACCAGCCTTTCCCCATCTGATAAAGGAGTCTGGTTTGGTAGTTGAGCTGTCTACCCACAGGACACTGCTGATTGCAATTCTGGTGCTGTTTATCGGCAAGTTCATTAACCGACGCGTCCCTTTCTTCCGTAATTATGATATTCCCGAGCCGGTGACCGGCGGGTTGTTTGCATCCATCGTGCTTGGACTGCTCCATGCTGTTGAAGGGGTGGATGTTGTCTTTGATACCACATTGCGTGATTCCCTGTTGCTGGCGTTTTTCACCAGCCTGGGACTGTCTGCCAAGCTGGATACTCTGGTACAGGGTGGCAGAACACTGGTGATATTCCTGGGGTTGCTGATTCTGGCGTTGCTGTTCCAGAATACGGTCGGTGTCACGATTGCCAGCCTGTTGGGGCTGGAACCATTGATTGGTCTGATCAGCGGCTCAGTATCCCTGAGTGGCGGGCATGGAACGGCGATCGCCTGGGCGCCGGTTTTCGAGAAATACGGGATCACCAACGCCATGGAGCTGGGTACCGTTTGTGCCACATTTGGCTTGGTGCTGGGTGGATTTACCGGTGGTCCTCTGGCCGAACGATTGATTCGCATCAACCGCCTCAAGTCGAGCAGCAAAGAACATATCACCATTGGTAGCCGTTATAACGAGGAACATGAGCCGATTGATGCGGAAAATACCCTGTTGGCGTTGTTTACGCTGGTATTGGCCATGGTGGCTGGTGCGACAAGCGCCCGCTGGCTCGTCGGTATGGGTATACAAATCCCGGAGTTTGTCGGGTGCCTGTTTGCCGGGATATTGGTGACCAACTTGATTCCCAAGGTGTTCCGCAAACAACAGTGGTCGTCGACGGTGCCTTCACTGGCCGTCATCAGTGATGTTTGCCTGGGGTTGTTCCTGGCGATGTCCCTTATGAGCATGCAGCTCTGGACCCTTGCCAGTATGGCCGGACCGTTATTTATCCTGCTGATGGTTCAGACATGCCTGATGCTGACCTTTACCTGGTTTGTGGTATACCGGTTGCTGGGGCGGGACTTCGACGCAGCGGTGATGAGTTCGGGGATGGTCGGTATCGGTCTGGGGGCAACGCCGAATGCCATGGCGAACATGACGGCAGTAACACAACACTATGGGGCATCGCCCAAGGCCTTTATTGTGGTGCCGCTGGCAGGAGCGTTCTTTATCGATATTGTGAACAGCGTTGTTATTCGGTTGTTTATTGATCTGCTGGCCTGAACCGATATTTTTGCCTTAATAAAAAAGCGGCTCAAAACAGCCGCTTTTTTATTTCCTGCTTGCCATCCGTCCAATGATCTTTGTAGTGTGGATAAGTGCTGTCATTGCTGTTCGTTAAGTTGACAACAATAACCTGATACCTGCAGGTAGATGACAATGAAAACAAGAATAACGGGTTTTCTGGTGTTACAGGTGATGATGGTAGCGGGCTGGTTGTTCTTACTGCCTGAACCGGTGCCTGATGTTTCCAGCCTGTCTATTGAAAGGGCTCATACGGCTGTGGCTGAAGGTGAACCTCTTGATGTTGCATTTAACTGGACAACGGTTGCCCAGGAAGCTGGTGTCAGCACGGAAGAAGCGGAAAGGGCTTATCAGCAACTTATGTCGCGGCAGCAGGCGTATGACAATGTCATTGCTTTTTTTAATGGTGAAACGACGAATGCTGAACAAGTTATGACGGATATTAATACTATGGCAGAACGCGCTGAAATATCAGCCGGTGAATCCTTGTTCCTGAAGCTGGCATGGTTGAACCAGACTGAAAGTGATACTGACGTTCTCAAGGAGAAGGCCGCCCGTCTTATTGAAGATTCCGTTCAGGCTGGAGCACAGCAACGACAGGATCCCACAGATAATCCACAGTTTCAGGAATATAAGACACTGGAAGCAGAACTGGTCAAAGACGTGATGGCCATGGAACAGTTTCCTGGGGGGCAGAGCCGTTCACGCTATCTGGCAATGAAACTGCAGGAATTGCGTGAAAACGTGTATGCGCAGTAGTTCAGCATAAGAGGACACAGGCTGTGCCGGACGTTATCGTCCGGCATCCAAAACGTTACAATAGTTGACCTACCAGCCAGTACAGAAGGTTGAAAGGCTTTTGGTAATCACTGACTTCATCGGTTTCATGAGCACGCATCATGGGGCCAGTACCATCCATGATGTTATTCACGAAATCCTTCAAGACCAGATTCTGTTCCTGAATATCAGCGTTGCCGAATTCAATGATGGACGTGCAGTGGGATTCGTTCACGTTCCGGTATCGCGGGAAGTAGTATCCCCAGTTATGGGTCTGATCCAGCAGGGGAATCAGGTTATCAAACGTATCCTGTTGCCAGAGCGTTTTGATTTTTTCCAGCCGTGAAGCCGCATCCGGATCATTGTAGATATCCTCATAAAAACGCTCATAGGAGTATGAAGAGTAGTTGGCGTCATCCAGGAAATGTGTCATGCCCAGTCGATCCGACGGAAAGCGATTGGCAAGGCTGCTGTAGATGGACGACCAGTCATTGGTATCAAACGCTGTATAACGTTCCTGAAGCGCATTGAGTGGATTTTCATCCATCGGGCTACCGTTCGGTGTCCAGGTCGTCCAGGCATCAATGATCGTTTTCTGGAGTGGCAGTTGTGGATAAGTTGCCGAGTCGCTGCTGCTGTAGGGTGCCCGGAACACAGGTCCGGAGTCGTCAAACAGATAGCTTCTATTGGGCGCCATGTCTTCACGCAGGTGCATGTAGTTCAGCAGGGCGCCGACACTGCCCGCGCTGCAACCTGCCGTCATCATCTGGGTTGGTCGTGGTAAATTATTCTTCAACCAGGTGATGACTGAACGGGTGTTTTTGAGGCCATTGTGCAGCCAGACCAGACTCGGTTGTTCACCCTTGGGATCCTCATAGACCACAGCTTTGTCACCGACGTAAATATCACCGGTACAGTAAGGGATGTAAACCAGGTTCCAGTTCTGGGTTTTCACTCGATCCCAGGGATGCGCCCGGAAAATAAACGGTGTAACAGCCACCTGTGCGATGGAACCGGTATTGATAATGGTGGTGGGATCGAGCACTTCCATATAGTTATCGGGAATCCCGTTGGGATTCCGTGCACCACGTATGCCTGACTGTTGCATATTCTGGTTTACTTGAACACCGATTCTGGTCTACTTGAACACCCCCGTCACCTTACGTATTGGCGAGCCTGATT
>NZ_BAABFL010000477.1:0-72514 GCF_039540975.1 Kistimonas scapharcae | reverse complement strand
AGGCTGGGTTACATGGCTGCGCGAACCTGCCCCATGCCAGCAAGGCTTCTCAAGCTGGCTGAGCCACAGTGGTAATCAGGTAAGGATATATATACAATAGCGCTTGATGCTGTGGCTACAGTAAAAGTGCTACCAGAGCAATTTATTGCTGATGTATTACAAAGTCAGTTCACATCAAATAGTACCCTGCTCACTGCAATAGATTGTGAATCATGTCTTTTATTTGAAAGACTGTTTCGATATGGATATTCTGTTAGTTCTCAAGTAAGCAATCGATGTTTGCTCTACCACGCCTGTGAAATGGGAAAACCTACAATGGTTACATTCCTTCTTGAGAACGGAGCAGATTATAATTGCCGTTGTGGTTATATCTATCTATTAGATTATTTTCTACGTCTTAGTGAGTTTGATTACAGGAGTTTCAGAGGTAGAAAAGATAAGCAAATAATTAAAAGAAAACGGTGTCTGGAGTTGTTATTTCTCTATGGATTGGATCCAATGGCGACTTCGCGCCCTAGGAAAGTTAAAGATGACTTGGCTTATTTCGTAGAGAGAAAACAATTTTCTACAGATGTTTCCAGTATTATTGCCATCCGGACTGGTATGTTAAAATTCGCTTCTCTAAAAGGCTTTGCACAAGAGACAATAAGAAAAGCGACAGGTTATGATCCGGATAAATATCATCAGGCAATTTCTTGGGCCTATAAAGAACAGCATGTGGTAGAAAAGCTGAAGAAGCCATTAATACCGGAAATTCCTAATGGAGATTATGCATCTGATCAGGCTGCTATTTCTTGAGATAAGGCATTTTGCTCACGCTATTTAGCTTTTTTGGTTTTATAGCGTGAGCAAAAGCTTACATGCTGCATCGTAATGCGAGCATTGCCCGGAATTTCTCCGGATCAAGAAAGGTTCTAACCGCTTCATCATTCTGGTAGCTGTCATGATGGTCTTCCGGGTGCACAAACGTCACCAGTCGGGATAACCAGAACCGCAGGCAGGATAAACGCTGAATGACCGGCCAGGCCTGTTTTTCTTCAGGTGTGAAAAGACGTACAGACTGGTAGCCGTTCAGAAAGGCTTCAGTCTTTTCAGCATCCAACGTCAGATCGTCATTCAGGCACCAGTCGTTAACCGCAACGGAGACATCGTAGATCAGCCAGTCATGGCAGGACTGGAAGAAGTCGATAATCCCGCTGACTTCACTGTTATCGAATAACACGTTATCGAAGAAGAGATCCGCATGAATCAAACCTTCGGGCAGGTTGCTGAAATGTTTTAGTTCTTTTGAAATTGCCTGCCATTGTTCGGTCAGGAATTCTCGCTCTGCCTCTGAGAGCAAGGGCGTCAGCCGATCTACCTGCGCCTGTATCCAGGGAATACCGCGTAGGTTTTCCTGTGAAATAGAGGCGGATTGACCAATTCTGTGAATACTCGCCAGATAACGACCAATGGTGAAACATTTAGGTGCAGTGATTTCGCGCTTTTCCAGATGCTCCCCGGGCATTCGCGGTTGAAGCAGGCAGGGTTTACCTTTCAGGGTCAGCAGGGCTTCACCTTGTCTGTTGCGGACAGGGGCAGGAACCGGCAGGCCGTTGTCGGCCAGCAGGGTCATGAAATCAATGAAAAACGGCAACTGTTCCCGGGGCTGGTATTCGAACAGGGTCAGCACAAACCGCCGGACATCCGGTTCTCCGGCAACCTGCGTATTCACGAAGTAGTTGGAGTTCTCGACCCCTGCCTCAATTCCCCGGAAATCGACCAGCTCGCCCTGATCATAACCGGTAAGGAATGCCTCGATATCCTGCTGTTCCAGGTGGGTGTAAACCGACATCTCCACTCCAACGGTCGTTATTCTGTGTACCGGACGATGGTGTTCACCATTCCATGATTCGCCACGATGGTATCAACATTTGGGGTTGATCGGCACGGATAAAGTTGCCCTGACTATCCACCGCGACCAGAAAGTAAGGCTTGCCGACTTTGGGCGTTACCTTGATGGCGTAAAGGAAACCGTTGATGCGGAATTCCTGGATTTCTTTTTTCTCGCCGGAGCGGATCACGACATCGGTGCCTGCCGGCAGGTTGTTGCTGTCGAGGTTGAGGGTGCCGTCGCGCACAGCATCGGCGAGGACTCTGGCGGTTTCGTCCATCGGTTCAACCGTTTCAGGAATAGGCTGGCTGGCGGACTCTGCGGCAGTCTGGGATGCGGAATTCGGCGTATTACAGCCAGCAATAATACCTGTGACAGCCAGCAGTGGTAGCAGGCGGGTTAGCGATTTCATGGCAAGCCTCACATATCCCGGGCTGACACCCCGGGTGGTTGCGTTAGAATAGTCGTCTGTCGCAGAAAATGAGCGCGCATAGTCTACCCGCCCCGATGGTAAATTATCAGGGCAGAGGCGTGAAAATCCTGCGATAACCCGTCAACAACTGAGTCGAAATGTTACTGATGCCTGCAGCAAACACATCCGCCCCCCTGGTTCTGGTAGATGGTTCTTCCTACCTCTACCGGGCGTTTCATGCCCTGCCCCCGCTGGTCAGTTCCAAAGGGCAGCCGACCGGCGCCATCAAGGGTGTGGTGAATATGCTGCGCCGGATGCAGTCAGATTATCCGGACAGCGAGGTGGTGGTGGTGTTCGACGCCAAGGGTAAGACCTTCCGGGATGACATTTACCCCGAGTACAAGGCACATCGCCCGCCGATGCCCGATGACCTGCGCAGTCAGATTGAGCCGTTGCATACCGTTGTTCGTGCCATGGGCTTTCCACTGCTGGTGATCGAAGGGGTTGAGGCGGACGATGTGATCGGTACACTCGCTGCGATGGCGACCGAGGCGGGCCGGGATTGTGTGGTGTCTACCGGCGACAAGGACATGGCGCAGCTGGTCAACCAGCATGTCACCCTGGTGAATACCATGACGGATACTGTGATGGATATTCCCGGTGTACAGAGCAAGTTCGGCATCGGCCCGGAACTGATTATCGATTTCCTTGCCCTGATGGGTGACAAGGTGGATAACATCCCAGGTGTTCCCGGCGTAGGTGAAAAAACGGCGCTGGCCTTACTGCAAAACCTGGGCGGTTTAGAGGCGATTTACGCCAATCTGGACAAGGTGCCCACCCTCACCTTCCGTGGCGCCAAGACCATGCCGAAAAAACTCGAGGAAAACAGGGAGCAGGCATTCCTGTCCTACGAGCTGGCCACCATCAAGACTGATGTAGAACTGAGTCTGACATTAAGCGATTTACGTAATGAAGCGCCGGATCGTGACACCCTTCTGCACTGGTTCCAGGAACTGGAGTTCAAGGGCTGGATCAATCAGCTTCAAAAAGAAGGCGATGAAGAGGCTGGTGTCGAACCGGCTAGCGCACCAGCGGCTGTTGAACGGGTCTATGAAACTGTGCTGACAGAAGCGGATTTCACCCGTTGGATGGATCAGCTGAAGCAGGCATCACTCTTTGCCTTTGACACGGAAACCACCAGTCTTGATTACATGCAGGCAGAACTGGTCGGTGTTTCTTTCTCCGTTGAGGCGGGCAAGGCGGCTTATGTACCGTTTGCGCATGATTATCTGGATGCACCTGCCCAGCTGGAGCGGGATTATGTGCTCGGTGCCCTGAAGCCTTTGCTGGAAAGTGAGAAACATCTGAAAGTCGGCCAGAACCTGAAGTACGACAAAAGCGTGCTGGCCCGTTATGACATCACGCTACGCGGCATTGCTTTCGACACTATGCTGGAATCCTACGTATTGGATTCCACCGGTACCCGACACGATATGGACAGTCTGTCTCTGAAATACCTTGGGGAAAGTACCGTCAGTTTCGAAGATATTGCCGGGAAAGGTGTTAAACAGCTGACATTCAACCAGATCAGTCTGGAACAGGCAGGCCCCTATGCGGCGGAAGATGCCGATATCACCCTGCGTTTGCATCAAACCCTGTGGCCAAAGCTGGAAGCGGATACATCGCTGAAATCCGTGTTTGAAAGTATAGAGTTGCCGCTGGTTGGCATTCTGTCTCGCATGGAAAGAACCGGTGCACTGGTAGATGCCAATTTGCTGGGCGAACAGAGCATTGAGCTGGCTGATCGCCTTCAGGTACTTGAAAGGGAAGCTTTTGATCTGGCGGGACAGGAGTTCAACCTGAGCTCACCCAAGCAGCTGCAGGAATTGCTGTTTAACAAGCTAGGACTGCCGGTTATCAAGAAAACCCCCAAGGGGCAGCCTTCTACCGCAGAAGAAGTGCTGGAGGAGCTGGCGCTCAGTCACGAACTACCGCGCTTGATCCTTGAGCATCGTAGCCTCAGCAAACTGAAATCTACCTATACCGATAAGCTGCCGCGGATGGTGAATCCGGCCAGCGGTCGGATCCATACGTCCTATCATCAGGCCGTGACGGCTACCGGTCGACTGTCGTCCTCTGAGCCCAATCTGCAGAATATTCCGGTTCGAACCGGTGAAGGCCGTCGTATCCGACAGGCATTCATTGCCCCGAAAGGCTATAAGGTGGTTGCGGCTGACTATTCCCAGATAGAGCTGCGCATAATGGCACACCTTTCCAAAGATGAAGGATTGCTCAACGCTTTTGCCCATGGGCTGGATGTCCACAAGGCAACTGCCGCAGAAGTCTTTGGTGTACCGCTTGATAGCGTCACTGCGGACCAGCGTCGCAGCGCCAAGGCTATTAACTTCGGACTGATCTACGGAATGTCCGCCTTTGGTCTGGCTAAACAGCTGGGCATCTCCCGTCAGTCAGCACAGGAATACGTTGATCTCTATTTTGAGCGTTACCCCGGTGTTAAGGACTATATGGAGCGCACCCGGAAACAGGCGCACGAACAGGGTTACGTCGAAACCCTGTTTGGACGACGTCTGCATCTGCCGGAGATCAATGCCCGTAACAAGATGCGGCAGCAGGCCGCAGAGCGGACCGCGATCAACGCCCCCATGCAGGGAACGGCCGCCGATATCATCAAAAAAGCCATGATCGGTGTGGATCAGTGGCTGGCGGAGTCCGGGCTGGATGCCCGGATGGTCATGCAGGTACACGATGAATTGGTATTGGAAGTCTCTGAGGGGTGTCTGGAGACTGTGGTTGATGGCCTGCGCAAACATATGACGGCTGCCGCAGAATTGGCGATTCCGCTGCTGGTGGATGTCGGTATCGGTGATAATTGGGATGAAGCACACTAACCCACTGATAAATATGGAGTTGTTCCCGTTATCATCGAAATAATGAAAAAAAGTAAAAATTTTTTGTTAGTAACGGGAACTTTTTGGTTAGGTCAGTGTCTGAGTAAATAAGCAGACGGAATTTTTCGACCTGCTCCTTGTGTGTTGTGTTGGTCTATTTGAGTAGGTGTCTGCCCCGACCCTACTCAGGAATGTGAATACCTTGGCCCTGGCAGGAATCCCCCATCCTCCAGGGCTTTTTTTATGCCTTTTCCAATGCATGAAAACTGTCGTTAAATTTTTTCAGATGTATTGGAACTTTTTACGACTCTTGTTGTCTGTATATGTGAGTGGCAAAAAGGCTACTCCTTCTACTCCTTGTGTGTTCTGGTGTGACTTTTTATCCAATACAATCAATGGCTTACGCTTTTTGGTTTTTTTGTTGGGTACTCCCTGGGTACTTTTTCAAATCCTTGTACCTGGGGAGCAATTTTTTCTAGCGCGTTCCACACCCGTTCAACTTCTCGCTTCGACGATCCCGGCATCCATGCCCCGTACACCCTCATCACCATCGTCATATCAGAATGGCCCATCTGTTCGGCAATGAATGCCGGGTTGCCTGTCGCGGTCAATAACCAGCAGGCGTAGGTGTGTCGAGTCTGATACTGCTTGCGGCTGACAATGCCAGCCCTCTTCAATGTTCGATGCCAATGGTCAGCCAGACCTACATGGGTGTAAAAGCCTGTCGATCTGGTGCTGTATCGTGGTCGGGCGCGAGTCGAGAAAACGGGTGTGACTGAGACTTTTTCATATTTACCTATCGCCTCATACCTCTGCTGGATTTCAATCGGAGGCATCATGTATGTCATGATTTTGAGTTGCCTGAGCGCCTCGATAACAGGAGGGAACAGGTCGACGGTCCTGGTATTGTCAGTTTTGGTCAGCTTAAAGCCGGGGTGGTTGATTTCTTTGCTGCGTCTGACGGTGATGATCCCCTGCTCCAGATCAACATCCTCCCAGGCCAGAGCGATCAATTCGCCAGTACGTAACCCCGTATAGACAGCTATTGTGTAGTAGCATTTGAAGAATGGGTCAGACTTTTCGAGTATTCTGTTGAACTCCTCTTGTTCCAGAGGGAAAGGTTTTGGCCTGTTCTCCTTTATTTTCTTAAGGCTTTTCGATAATCGTTTATCGGTGTAACCGTTGTCGTGAGCGAAGTCGAGAACCATCCTGATGATTTTGAAAGTATGATTGGCTGTCACAGGGGAATTACAAAAGTCTTGAAAGGCAACCCTGAGCACAAGAATATCCTCGTTGGTTATCGAATTGATTTCTCGTTCAGGACCAAAGTATTTCGATAACATATTTAGTCCGTGACTATAACTGCGTCTCGTATTAATAGAGATGGTGGGAAATTTAATAGCCTTAAACTTCTCAACGATATCAACAACAGTGGCACTGGCCTCCACATACCCAAACACTTTGAGTTTGCTCCCATCGGGGAAGTGTTTTGAGTAGTCAAAACAACCCATTGAGATTTCATACCGGATGGTTTCTAGTTTTCGGCCTGCTATCTTTGCATTCTTCTGTGTTGGGGGGAGTCCTAGCGTTTCTCGACACTTAACTCCTTTGAAAGTGAATGAGAGCCTTAATGCATTGCCATGCACAGAAATCCCACGCGGCAGGACTAAACCTGCGGGTGATTTAATACCCATAATTCAAATCCTTTAACAATAATTAATCGCTTACCATCCGGCGCTTTAATCCAGACTTTTCCCTGGGGCCAGATGGCCTTATCTATTTTCGAGTTCACGGCATCGACGGTATAACCGGACAGTTCGCAGAACTTTGGAATGGTTACGACCGCAACCCCTCCGTATGGGCTTTGACCCCTGTTGGGCACACGGGTTCCTTGTCTGGGCATGTGACAATCCTTGTTACCAACACTGACTCCCTCCCTGGGGCCAGCTCGTTATTCCACTTCCTTCATAATCCAGTACGCCCGCCACTCCCCGATCTCATCGACGACACGGGTGGCTGTAGCCAGTGCGGTATGCTGGTCAACGGCGGCAATCTCCGGCAGCTTCATGACCGAGTAGGCCAGGCTGGTATCAACATCCCGTGCCGCTGCGGACAGACGCTCGATCACATGCCTCGCCGCTCTCCGGCCATAGTCCCCGGCGTCAGGGCTCCTTGATGTCAGTGCGACCACAATGATCGACGCCGGGATCGAGATGATCATATCGCCGACCTGCATTTCCGGTGCGGGTTCCGGTACCTGTTTCATGAATCATTCCCTCGCTGGGTGTGTACGCAGGGCATGTCACTGCCCTCCCTTCTGTTCGTACTGCGCATATCTGTCGGCGAGCGCCATGCCGAGGGGCTTGCTGAGCCAGGCGGCGTAGCTTTGCGCAATCTCCCGGATCGTCCACTTGGCCGGATGACCGCCGTCGCGACTGGTTCTGAACAGCTCCTCGGCAGGCGTCTTTCTTGACCTCGCCAGCCGGGCGACAAGCTCCCTGCTTTTCTTGAGCCGAAGAAAATGCGAGGGCTTGCAGTTCCGGTTCGACGTGGTGGTGTTCGGGCTGGCCAGGTAGGCGGAGTAGAGATCCGTCATGCAGCACATGCCGGACTCGATGCGGACAGGATGGTCGTGTTGCAGTATGTCCGCTTCCGGCAGGCGACCGGTGTTCCGTGAATGCAGGGCATAGACAAGCTGCCCGTAGGCTTGCTGGTACCGGCGCGGAATCATGCCCCTGATGTGGTTCAGGGTGGATTCCCGAATCAGGTTGTGCCCCTCGATACGCACGATCCCTTCACTGATCATACGATGCAGGTCCAGTACCGGTACGCCGGTCAATGAACTGACCAGCTTGTCGGTGGCCCACCACTGGCCATTAAACCGGTACAGGTGGAAGGCATAATCGGCAGTGGTTGTCAGACAGCTTTCCATGGCGCGTGTCCTTGTCTGGGGGCGCGAAGGCCCCGGTTATCACAGGTTGGCGGCGGTCTTGATAATGAGGGCGCGAAGTTCCAGCAGGGTTGTCCGGTACAGGATTGAACCCGGTGAGTGGTGGATGCTGACGACGCCGCCCCTGATCCGTCCGTAGGCGCAATACGCCATGCCTTCATCGGTGATCTCGTAGTACTGGTAGTCGCCATGCTTGCCGCTACGCTTCCGGGAGGTCAGGATGCCCATGGCCACCAGTGCGAGGTTGAGCCTGGGGCGGGGAACCCCTATCTTTCGGGCGAAATCCGTATTGGTAAAACAGGTCGGATCGCTTGCCGCTTCTAAAGCGTCAGACGCCTCCCCGGCCGCTTCGGCTTCCTCGCCCGTTTCGATAAGCTCAACCCTGACGCCGTTATGCACCTCCAGCGCATCGATAACGAGACGGTCGCGGGACCGTTTGCCCTCGGCGATCATACTGAGCGCACGATCGTAGGTGTCGAAGCTGGCTCGTGACTCACCGACCGGGGTCGGGGTGAGATCCAGCCTGGGCGTTTGTTTCAACAGGTCTTCCATGACGTCTTGCTCCTTGGTGGTCAGTGCGTGCCGGTTTGCCGTGGCTGTCGATGTGACATGACAGTCCGGGTCTTACTCATGGTCGGTTTTCCCCGCCTGTTCGAGGTATTTCTTCAGCTCGGCGAACCCTGTCACCTTGGCTTCAAGGGTGAGGAGTTCCTGTTTCATGTCTTCAAGTCGTGCCATGCACTGGTCACGCTGCAACCGGGCCTTCCCCAGCTCGCGCCTGACCCAGCGAAGATCAATCCGGCCTGTCATGATTGGTATTCCTCAGTGGAGGTGTTTATGTGCGTGGTCGGGATTGGCCTGCCTGACCTCATGGATGAACCCGGCTGCGGTGGCGGAGCCTTGGTTTGCTTTTATGCAACTTCAGATGCGGAATTGATACAGGCTGACATCGTCAACGGCGCAATCATGCGCAAAAGGATAGTTTCTGCGAAACCAATGTTAATAGTCTTACCGCAGTAAAAACAGGCTTGCAACTAAATGCGTTAGGGTTGATCAAACCAACGGTGGTGAACCTGAAACCTCAAGCCGGACAGCGAGAGAGGGGATTGCGAAGAACCGTATGAACGCTAGTTCGAGTGCGGATGGCCTTCCCGTTCGAGCCAGGCATGGTAGAACGCAAGGAAGTCACCGAGCCGGAGGAACACGTAGCTCTCTTCCATGCACTGCCGGTTACGCCGGTTGATGACGATCGGATGCTCGGTGGAGCAGGTCTGTTCGGCATTACGCTCGGCCTGTTCCAGTGCGTTCGGGAAGGCGCACCGCTCGACCCGCTTGGCCTCGACGAACAGGCCGGGGGTTCCGGTGAGGTCAGCGCCGCCTGTCGATATTACGGAGCCGCCGCCCGAAAGCGGTGCACGGTGACAGAGTGACCGGCCATAAGCATATTCGTTCAGGAATGCGGCCAGCTCCCGCTCGAAGTTATCGCCTTTTTGCTTGCAGCCTCGTCCTTTAGGCATGGTCTTCCTCGTAGTGCCGTCTGTTCCAGGTGTGGATGGCCTGATGGTGCGGGCTGTGCACCGAGATGCCGCAGTCCTCGCACCAGATCATCGCCATGCATTCTTCGCTGTCGGCGCACACATTGCCGGAGCCGCAGCAGGGGCAGCACTTGAGCGGAACCCCGTTCATGTCGGGCTTCGGGTCGCGATGACGGGCTCGTCGAAGCTGTTTTTTCCGTGGCATGGTTGCTGGTCAAATACCCGGCAAATGTCGTTAATCCATGGTCGCTGCCTCGCCCCGGGCGAGGTAGCCACACCGGGCGTCGTACAACAAGCGATCAAAGGAGATCATCCCGGCGTTGCCTGTTACGACAGGACGTACAGATATACTGGTTCTTTGGTCGAACGACAGTCGTCTTGCAAATGATGCAGGGCCGTCGCCATGTCTTGTCCCTGAGGCGGGGTTGGTATTTCGCACCGTCGAATTGTTCAATCCCGTGCCGGGCAAGGATGCGCTTGAGGGTGTCGACACAACACTGCATGTGTTTTGCCATTGCTTTGTAGCTGAGTGACGCATGGTGCTTCCGCAACCAGCGTACATCGTCGTCCGTGACAATGATTTTGGCCATAGGGGTATTATAGCCATAACTGAAGTTAGGCTAAGCGTTTCTAGGGGTTCTTATTATTAAATTAGCTAAGTGCAGATTTTTGAGAAGGGTTAAAAAATATGATACCCTCAAAAGCAGATTCGAGTGATCAGCGAGAGTCGAAGAAAACAAGGTTGTCGATTGTGTTTCAGCATTGCGACCTTCGCTGGGGCTCAGGCCGCATGACCCGTTGTCCAATCTTTGTTCACTGTCTGTTCAGTAGGTTCCGATTATTCTGTTCGCTCGCTCACCGTTTGAAGGCGAAGCTATTGCCTGAAAAAAAGTAACGGCAAGCATGTAACCAAAGTGTAAAACACTTGAACCTAGGTTGTTGTTTATATAGCGTTATGCTCTTGTTCTCAGGGTGAAGGACAGGAGGAGGCATGAAGAATAACACCGGCTCTCCCATATTCACGTTTCGCAAGGACCGGAACGGCCGGTATACCGAAATCTCCAGCGACCTGGCGATTGCCGCCGGGTATGACTCCCCGAAGCAGGCCATAGGCAAGTCCGATTACGACTTTTATCTCACTGACCATGCTGACATCTGTAACAAGACCGATGGTGAAACCCGCGACAGCCTGTCGGGCTCGCTGACAAGCCGGGAACTGGTCCGCACCATCGGGGGATGGGTGGAGGTCGTGGTCCGCAAGCGTCTCGACAGGGAGGGCGGGATTGTCGGCGAGGTGGAGGTACAGGACTCACTGGTGGGCACGCACCTGGTGAACATACAACCGGCCAGGGGGCTGTTTGTCGAGCAGATTAATGATTACCTCAGCTTCCGTGAACTGAAACTGATCGGCCACACCTTTATCGGCACGCCCCAGGCCTGTATAGCCGAGCACTTTCAGACCTCGATACGCACCCTTAACAAGCGCATGGGCACGATAAAAAAGAAATTCAGGGTTAACTATACGCACGAACTGCTCTCGGCCTGCCACCGATACGCACTCTCGGACCTGGCCGTCATGGTGGTTGTCTATGACATCAGAGCCGGTTGATACGCCGGTTCCATATCTGGAACTTGAGAGCAAGGTTTAATGAAATATATCCTGAGGTTGATGGTGAAGGCATAAGTTTAACTGGGAAAGCAAGGTGTTGGGTATGTATGAACGATACGAAGAAAACGATGCCAGGGTTAATGTGGAGCAATCGGTGGAGGCGCTGTGCAAACATGCCGGTGCCGCCAGGGTGCTGGCCCTGGCGCAGGAACGGTTTCTTGCAGACGTCGAGGACCATTACGAAGAGTCACACATAGGCGCATTGACCGAGGAGGTGCTCCGGCTGGCTGAGGAAGCCAAGATCCGTGGGGACCAGGTGATGGGGCTGGGGCGACAGGTCAGTGAAATGATGGATGAGATAGCAAGGCTGCGAACCCTGCTATCCGGCAAGGCTTGATCAGGCGTCGAGCCATTGTGTCACCGCTGCCAGGCTGCGGCGCATTTCGGCAGCGATCGCTTTCACATCCATTCCGTGCCCGGCCAGGTGTCGGGCCTTCTCCTTCGGGGACATGCTGGCTATGACGAAACGCTTGCCGTCGGCGTTCTCCCCGATGCCAAAAAACTGTTTGCGCTCATGGTCCTCGGTCCACTCCCGGACCTTGCCGAGCTGCACTTCGAGCACAACCTGAAGCAAGCCTCCCCGTGGCGAGATACGCTCCAGTCCGTGCCAGGGCGAGTCATTGTCATACGCGCCGTCCCATATTCCGGCCAGGTTTTTCGCCTCCTCTTTGTCGCGAAACACCTGGACGATCTTGATCTGGGTCTCCAGGGTGGTGAGCTGGTTGGTTGATCCGGCCTCGCGGGCGATGCCGCTTTCTGTCGGCTTGTTGGTGTGGTGGAGGAAGACGACGGTATAACCGGCATTGCGCAGCTTCAAAGCGATACCGTTAAGTTCACGCCATTCCTCGGCGCTGTTCTCCTTCAGGCCAGGGAAGGCGGACCGGATCGTATCAATCACCACCACATCCGGCTCGACCTCCTTGACGCAACAGGCCAGCTCCCTCATGCCATCGGCGGTTTTCAGGTTGATCTCGCGCTCGGGATTGCGAAACGGTGTCCATATGGTGAGGTTCCCCGCCCTGTCAGGCCCCCAGGAGCGTCTCATGCTGGCGAGCAGGTTGGCCAGGGTGCCGCGACCATTCTCGAAATCAAAGTAGAGAACCTTTTGGGGCTGCCCGATCTCGAAACACCCGAAGCGCTTGCCCCTCGCCAGATGGCACATCAGCAGATAGGTAAACAGGCTCTTGCCATGCCCGGAATAACCGGCAACCTGGACGATGGACCCTTTGCGGATAATCGGCCTGACCAGGAACGCCTGTTCGCCGACCTCTTTGCGCAACTGTTCGGCATCGTCATCCGTGATGTAGTGACGCGCCGCCACTTTGGCAACTCCAATCACCCGGTCAGGGGACAGGTGGCCGATGTAATGGTCGTCATTGTCAAAGCGCTCGGGATGGTTGAGCTTCTCCATTCGCCGGATCGAGGCCAGGTTCTGTTGCAGCCTGGCCTCTTCGAGCGGTGCGGTAAAGAACGCATCCATGTACTCCCGGCCCGCCGCTTCGAGCGCCTCCCCGATGCCGACTTCGAGTACGGCCCGCCCGAGATAGCGGAAGGTCATGTTGTAGATGCCCGAGCCGCCTCGCGGGATCTTGCCGCCAGGGAAGGTGTTGGCCCGTGCCGAAGTCTCTTTCCAGATATCTTTGGCATTGTCGGTACTGATCTTCGACAGGTCGAGGTGTATCAATGTGCCGGAGATGTACTCGGGCATGGGTACCACGTCCGTACCCTCCGGCTCACCGGCCCGGTCCTGCCAGGTCGGCATGTCCTCGAAAGCAAACCCTTCGGCAACGTGCCAGTGGTAGTGGTTATCGCAGGTTGGCAACAGCGCATAGCTGCCGTCGCCGCGCCAGTCGAGGCCGTCGACCTGCGGCCAGACCGTGCCGTTGGAACCGGAGCCGGACTGCGGCCCTCGCCACTGGCCGTCACCGGGGTGTCTGAAATAGCGGTGGCTCCCGTGGGGTGTCCTGACCTGGACCGGAGAGACAAACCCGAGTTCGTCGGCTTTCTGCTCGGCTTCGGGGGTATCCATGTCGACGACATAGATGTCGCTGACATCCCCCGTGACCAGAGCCATCAGGGCCTTCGGCCATCGGGTGAACCATTCGGTCACTTCTTCTTCGGTGGCCTGGCGGGACTGAAATGCTTTCCATTTGACCAGCGGTTTTTTGGTGTCGACCGCAATCGGGATGATTGACCAGCCGTTGTCGAGGTATTCAAAGCACTCGTCGATTTTTTGCTGCGTGAGTGTCGGGTTCGAGCTATCCATGTCGCCGCCTCAACCTTGTTGTTATGGTTTGCACTGAAGGTTCTAAAAGGCTACAACAGTATATGTAACTACTCCACAAGATATATGACAACTATCCAGGGTTAACTATGACTGCCACCGGGACATGGATGCCAGGGGTTGCTGACAGGGAGGCTGGCGATGTCATCCCGGACCTCCCGACCCCCGTTACAAAAACGGAATCGTATGATCCGGACGCTCTGAAGTCGCTGGTCAAACAGTATTACGCCGCCCATGAGGCATTCAAACAGATCAGGGACAACCTCGATGAATTGAAACAGGCCATTCTGTCGTGTTTCCCCGAAGAACCCGGCAGGCATGAAACACAGGTTGACGGTTTCGACGTTGTGGCCAGCATCAGCGAGCGATGGGAATGGGACGAAAACCGGTTGTCCGGCCTGCTGGCGGCGCACGGCGACCTGCCTGCCTGGGTCAGACAGACCGTCTCGGTCGACCGGCGCGGGTTCGAGCGGCTGGATGCAGCCGAGAAGGCACCGTTTCTGGCTGCGCTGACCCGCAAGCCGGGTGGTGCGCGGATCGCCATCAAACCAGCCAGTGACAGCTAAAGGATTAACCATGTTCACACCGCGATGCACGTCGGACGAGAGCGTGACCGGCGCAAGCAAGTGCCTCCTGGTGGCCCACCACGGATGGGGCAAGACCTACACCTACCGGCATTACCAGCGCCATTTCGGCCCCGGTTTCATTATCAGCGGGGAGTCCGGCCTGAAATCCATTCAGGACTGCGACATTGACTACCTGCCGTTCACCAGCTGGGACGGCAGGCACGATCCCGGGAAAGGGGTTTACAGTTTCCGTGGCATTATCCGCATGATGCACACCCCCGAGTTCGCCGCGATGGGGTACCAGTGGGTCGGCATTGATTCGCTCACGGAAATGTCCGATCGACTCTGGGAATTCCTGGAAAAGAAACACGAGGGCAACAAAAACAAGTTCGATATCTGGGCCGACTTCGCCCGCCTGCTGATCGGCTCGCTCAAGTATGTGCGCGACATGCCCACCCATGTCCTTGTCACCTGCCTGGCGGCGGAGGAGATGGATGACAACGGCCAGGTGCATTACTGGCCGTTCGTCAAAGGCCAGAAGGTCGGCAAGCAGGTCCCCGGCCTGTTTGATTTCGTCTTCTGCGGCATCCGGAAGACCGAGGGCGACGGCGAGAACCTGAAGGTTGTCCGCAAGGTCATTACCGACGAGGTCAAGGGGTGGCATGGCAAGGCCCGCGACCCGAAACGTCGGCTGAAGCCGGTGGAGGACTGTGACGACATTACCCAGTTGTTCACCCGGATGGACAGGGACGGGGCTGCATTCGAAACACATCCGCAAACGCAATCGTAAAAGGAGCTTACGATGGGACTTGGCTTAGACCTTTCCGGTGTTACCCCTGACGGCAACCGCCTCCGTCCTGGCCAGTATGCCTGCGTGATCAAAAACGCAAGGATCGAGATGTCCAAGGCCAACGACCGGATGCTGTCGATCGAACTGCACGACAAGGGTGGGCGGGGCATGATCACCGACCGCCTCAATATCTTTCACCGCAACCCGAAGCCCCGTGAAATTGCGCTCAAGCAACTCAAGAAGCTGTTGCAGGTATCCGGTTATCCGAATCCTGACCTGTTCGATGAAGTCTCGCACCTGAACGGCCTGTCGGTGGGTGTGAATATTGTCGAAGGTGAACCCTGGACCAATGCCCAGGGCGAGGTAAAGCGCGGCGGCGGGGAACTCGACCCGTGGAACGGCTACTTCCGGCTCATGCCGGGTGTGGAGGTGTTGGGGCCGAAGCCCGAGACTGCCGCTCCGGCTGATCAACGGCTGAAGACGGCCCATTCGCACACAAGGCAGCTCTACGCGCAGCAAACCGGCGGCAGTGATGCATTCGACGACGATATCCCTGATTTCGGACGATGAGCGTCACCGCCCCGGAGATTCTTGAGGCCATCGACCAGTCGTACCGGGACGAGACTGAATCTCGTGCGAGGAAGTATATCGGCGCATCGGTGATCGGCCACCGTTGCGATGCGGCGATCGCGTACAACCTCCGTGGCTTTCCCAATGTCGAGCCTGATCCGCAGCTCAAGCGGATCTTTGCGCTCGGGCACCGGCTCGAAGCGATCGTCATGGCGGACCTCAAGCGGGCGGAGGCGTCACTCGGCGTCAGGTTCCTCCCTGTCGACCCGGTCACCAGCAAGCCGTTTGAGTACCTGGCCCATGGCGGCCACATACGTGCGCATACCGACGGCCAGGTGGTGGCCGGTGACGAGGTGCTGGTCCTTGAAATCAAGAGCATGAACCAGCACGCATTCGACCGGTTTCGGAAGTACGGCGTCAGGGTGTCGCACCGGCACTATTACGATCAGGTCACAATGTATATGGGCCTTTCCGGATGCACACGCAGCCTGTTGGTTGGATACAATAAGAACCGTTCGGTGTACCATGCCGAGACGGTCGCGTTCGATCCGTTTGAGTGGTCTTTCCTGCATGACCGTATTCACCGGGTCATCAACAACGAAGCGGAGATGATCGCGACCGACAAAAGCGACTGGCGCTGCAAGGGGTGTTTCAAGCGCGGAGTGTGCTGGGGTGAGGCAGAGCCCCATCCGGAATGCTCGGCGTGCCAGTACGCAAAACCGCTGGATTCGAACCGGGACTGGTGGTGTACGCACAGGAACCGGCGCGTCAGCGAAGATTGTCATTGCAGTGATTACCGGCAATACCGGGCGAAAGCGCGGTCGTTGTGAGAACCCTTGCTGCCGGGAGGCCGTTAACTGCCAGTAGCAGGCGTTATCGGTGTGGGCAGACAGTCCCGGCGGGCGGTGGGCTGAGCATGAAAAACACCCGCAACCGGTGGGAGATCGCCTCGATGTAGCGCGGGAATCTCTAATCTCCTGAACCGGTCGCCTCCCCCACGTCACGGGGGACATCAACCAGGGAGGGTTACATGGCGAAGCCATCTCAACTGGGTCGCTGGCTGCGGCAATGGCGACGGGAACGGGGCTGGTCATTACGGGAGCTGGCCGGGGCGTGCGGTCTTTATCACAAGACCCTGACGGCATGGGAAACCGGCGAGCGCAGGAACCCGAGTATTTTTCATTTCGCCAGGGCGGTCGACCCGCTGAACTATGACATCTGGATAGTGGACCGGGAGCGCTGTGTGCTGGTCGAGCGGATTGATCCTTACGCCGCGGATGACGACGGGGAATAAATTCACGTCACCGGTCAGCGCTTGCCGCGATCACCAAACCACCAACTCACCGCCATAGTAGCCAGGTAGACGATGTCACCGTCGATGTCGCTCTGCTCGAAGTCGCCCGCAATTGAAATGTAACCGGCCAGGACGATGAGAAGTAATGTCAGGACTGGCCGGACCAACCTCAGAATATTAATAACCCACCGATCCGCTTCACCGATGGCCGAGTCATGCTGATAGCTGGCGTGCTGAAGCATCATGTCGTTTTGCTCGACGGTTAAAGCCAGCTCATCCTCGCGCTCATCGGCCTCGATCTTGCCCTGGTACTGGATGAGTTTTAATTCCTGGTCAAACTCCAGTTTCTTTTCCTTGATCTCCTCGCGCTTCTCCAGGTAGCCGAATACACGACCAATGAGTGAGCCGATAATGCCGGTGATTGAACCGCCTGCTGCGGCTGTGAGTAGTTCTACCATCTGGCTATCCTGTCCCTGTCGTCGAGGTGTACAAAGGTGCGGTAACGAATACCCATGCCTTTGAATCCGGCCCGTACTGCGGCCTGAATGATTCTTTCCCTGGTGAGCTTGCGGGTGATGCGAACATCAAAGGCATCACTGGGCCGGTGTCGGGTTGATCGGTGTCTCGATAGCGGAGCGCCGCCGACCTTGCGGTTATGGCGTGGGCAGCGACAGGCCGAGTTGATGATGACCGGACAGTTGACGATCCATCGGAACCGTTCGAGTTTGGTGAGCGATCGAGCCGTGACAAAGCAGGTACCGCAACCGCAGCGGCACGCAATTTCAGATCGCTTGAAGTGAGGTGTGAGACGTTCCCTGTCCATACCGACATTGTCGATAGTGAACAGGGGTTATGTCGTCCTTAGTCCCAATCGAACCTGCTGCCGCGTTCCTTCTTCTCGCCTGCGATTTCATCGACGGCTCCTTCACGGATGGACCGGATGCCGCCGAGTACGGGTATGCGGGTCGCGAGACTGCGGGCAGCGGTACGCTCCTTGGCGTTGGAGTCTTCGTTGTCGTCGCCGAGACCTTCGGCAATATTGAATGCGTCGACGCTGAGACCGAAGGTGGGTCCGAACAGGGCGGAGAACTGACGCATCCTGCCGTATGCCCCGTTGTCGTTTTGGGCGGCGACGTTGTGGATGGTGTCAGCGATCAGACCCAGGGCACCGGCCTGCAACAGTCCCTCGGCATACCAGCCAAAGAACTTGTCGACGTCCTTGCCGTGGAAGACAGGGTCGTAACCCAGTTCCTCGGCCAGCTTGTTAAAGCTGCGCTCCCGGAACTCGGCGCTGCGGCCATCGTCTCCGCCTCGCATCTGGGCGAGATCCTTGAGGGCCAGGGAGCCTGCACCGACGGCAGGGGTCGCGGCGATCAGGTAAAGGAGTGGCCAGGGGTTGCCATCGTTCTTGGCCTGCATGATCGCTTTTTTGACCATTCTCATCATCATGGTCGGGAAACTTTTGAACTGGTACAACACCCGACCTATCGGGGTTTGTGCCCAGAGCGGGATGTCGTTCTGGTTCGGCGTGAAGATGGTCTCGTTAGCAAACTTGATAACTGCCTCACGAACGGACGACTGCTTCATTAATGAGTCATCGACCTTGGCCTTGTTGAACACAAACTGTTCGAGACCGAAGTCCTTGAGATAGTTGTGTGCTGACTTGAACTGCTTGGGCTGCAACGCCCAGTCGATCGAGCCATCCTTTCTGAACCCTTTCGGATTGATATGCTTGCGGGCTTTCTGGATTTCGGCCTTGAAGGTCTCCATGCCCACGGCACCGGAGAGCTTGCGCATTGAGTCAGTCCACTGGGTCAGACCGACGGCATTAAAGAAGGCGGTGGATATCTTGCCGCCGTCGTTGCCGTAGAGCTGCTGCATACGCTGGTGCGTCATTGACTCGACAGCGACACCGATATTGCGAATGGCGTCGCGGTAGTCCGGGTCACTGGACATTTTCTTCACGGCCTGCATGTACGAACGAAAGTTGCCAGACCGTACCAGTGGTAACGCCAGGTCGGAGGTTGAGGTCAGGGTAACAAAGCCCAGGAGCGTAACCGAGTTGAATGCCCGGACCCAGCTCGAAAAGCTCTGCTGCGCCTCGAAGAAGGGGCTGTCCTGGCTGATCGGTTTGTGCTGTGTGGCGTTGAAGGTTCCGATCGCGTGCTTGATATCTTTGTCATGCACCCGCGTCTGGCCATAGTGACTGTCGGCCAGACCTTCGATGACGGCATTGACGCGGCGGTTCCAGTGCGGGTTGTCCGGTGTCTTCGACAGACCTTTCAGGAACTCGCGGCCCGCTTCTTTGCCGTCACGCTGCATTACAGAGATGACCTGCTTGAGCGCCTGCTGTGCGGAGTAGTCATTCGTGAATGGCGTCGACATGATCTTCACGGACTTTGTGGAGTCTTCGACGTGGCCGTCCTTTAACTCACGCTGTCCGTAGCGACGAACCTTGTTGGAGGTGAGCAATCCGACGGCTTCTTTCACACCACCACGCATGATATCCATGTATTCATAGAATGCGTGGTTGCCTTCGCCGTACTTGTTATAAAGGTCGAAGCGGCGAGTGGATGAGTCGAAGTATTTGACCAGGACGGATTCGAGGTCTTGCTCCATATACTTGCCCAGGCTCGATTGCTTCAGGAACTCCGGGTGTTTTTCCAGTCGAAGCATACGGGCATAGTCGAGGTGATCGGAGCGGCTTTCACGGGAGCTTGCACCGATCGGCGGGCTGTAAACGCCATCCTCTTCGGTCAGTCGCATGGCGACTTCTTTGGCTTTCGTGATCGCCTCTTCCGGTGTGATCGGTCCGAACTCGGGGGTCAGTTCATGCTCGGTCCTGAAGTACCTGGCCAGCTCGGAGACGAACTCGTCGTAATGTTTGGTGATCATGTCACCCCGCCAGATTTGCGGGAAGTAACCTTTGATGTCGCCGAGCGGGATGCCGATGTCCTTGAGCAAATCTTTCTCGTAGGCGAAGGCGTCACGCAGCATTTCATAAACACCCTTCTCCTGGCCTTTGAGTTTGGCGACGGCACGCTGTCCGGCCTTGGAGTCAGGGTCAACACGCATGGCGTCGACGATACGCTGAAAACTGTCAGGCTGTTTCTTGACGTTGACGCCTCGGGCATAGCGATGCAGGGCGTTACCGGCGTCAGGTAATTTGTGCAGCGCGTCGATGATCGGCTGTACCTTGGCGGAGAGCACAGAGTTCACCCGTTCGAAGTGGCCGGTGCCATGCTCGGGGGCCAGGAAGTCAGCGAACCACTTCATGCCGACGTCACGGAGTCGGCGCGAGTTCGACCGGAGCTGGAAGCCGAACGTGTTCAGCCCTTTCGGTGTGTAGCCCTTGTAGCTCATCGCGTGGAACTCGGCGATGGCTTCGACCCCGTTCTCGTTTAAGGGGCGCTGCTTGATGATGTCACCGAGTACTTGCGTCAGGCGCTTGGGTGCGCCTGCTTTTTCCAGGGCGTCGCCGATGGACGGGAAGTTAAGGGGCTGGAGCGGGCCATCCTTGTCGAGAATGCTCTCCATGATGCCGCCGTTCAGGTTCCAGTCATCCAGCGTGACGTCAGGTGTCTCGTCGTACCGGGCGCGGTCACTGCCGGATCGGGCAAACATATCCCCGTACAGCGTGAGCGGGCGGAACTGGCGCTTGATATCGTCGCGGCCAATCAGGCCGTTGGAGAGATAGGCGGCAGCCTCCCGGATCTTCTCGACCTGGCTGACGAGGAAACTGTCGAGCTGGTCGTCGCCCGTGTCGAACAGCGTGTCGAGGGATTTTTTTTCGCCCAGGTGATCGAGGACGGCGTCGAGGAATTTCTCGCTCGAAAAATCGTCGACGCGGTACCGGGCGGAATCGTCGAGGGCTGCTCGCATCGCCAGGCGTGCGAGGGATCTCGTGACATCCTCGCTCGACGTCCCGGCTTTGGTCAGGCCGTTCGAGAGACGACGGAGATCCGAGCGCAGGGTTTTGAAACCTTCGTCGGTGAAGTCCATGATCGCTCCCTGTTTGACAGGGTTGATTGGCTTACCGGTCAGGCGGTAGATATCGCCCAGGTCGGGGCTGTCCTTGCCGATCAGGCTCATGGCACGGGTAGCCAGGGTACGGGCGACATCCTGTAGCTCGGGGTTGCGGTGGGTGATGTAGCTGGCCAGGGTGCGGATCGACATCGGCGCTTCAGGGGGTACACCGTCATCCCAGGGATGGCCGGTGTTCCACTGGATATCCCGCTCGACAGCCCGGAGTACCGGCCACTCGGACGGCAGGAGTTTAACGTCGAAGTCCGGGTCGTTCTTGCCTGCCCGGTACTGCATCGTCCAGAGTATTTCGTCGATCAGGCCGGAGTCGGCATCCTTGATCGCCTGATTGAACAGTTCAGCCAGGGCGTCGATGCGGCCTTGGCGCACTTCTTTCCTGACCTTGCGGTACTTCTCGGGACGGAGCGGGCTGGCCTTGATCTTCTTCAGGAGTTCCAGGGCAACGCCGTCGGCCAGCTCGGTACCCTCCCACTTCAGCACCAGTTCTTCGAGTTCTTCTTTGCTCTCGATCTTGATGGCGGACTTGATCTTGCCGAGGGTGCGACCGCCGCGCTGACGCTTGGGCTTGGGCACATCTTTCACTTCAGCCAGGGCGTTGTTGATCTTGCGATTGGCGCTCATGGTCTTGCGCCGGGATTTCTTTTTCTCGGCGTCCTCGGCCTTCGCCTGCTTCCTGGCCGCTTTCTCTTCCGGTGTGGCGTCGATGCGGTTGCCGTAATCTTTCCAGCGCTTCCTGGTGTTCAGGTCGTCGGCCAGGCGGATATCTTCGGCTTCACGGTAGCTGTTCTGTAATGCTTTCCTGACACGGTCGATCACTTCCAGGATTGGTGGTGCATCGCCCCGACCCTCGTACATGAGAGTACGGATGTCATCGGGATTGGCGTCGCCGAAATTAATGATCGAACCATTGAGTGAGGCTTTACCGTCATCGTCGAAGGAAAGCAGGCCGGACTCGTGCAGTCGGGACATGGCCTCATCGTCAGTCTCTTTTGCGCTGACGGTGATATGTTCGCTGAGACTGCCTTCACCCTTGAGGGCATAAAAGAGTTGGTTACTGGCTCGGCGTACAACCGGCGTGAGTCTGGCAGACTTGATCGGACCGAAGCGCTGGAGGCTGAATAGTGTGGTGGCGAGATCCATCCCCGCCTCGGGGTGGATGTTGCCGGTCTCGGCCATGGCGATCAGGTCTTGCGCCGCCAGTTCCGCCTCGTCGAGACGGGTCAGAGTCTTGTGGATATGTGCGCCGATCACCGTGGTCGGATCGGGTGCCTTGCTTAACTCGTGAACCGGACCGCCAGAGCGAGCCTTGATGTCGGCGTCGTCCGGGAGAATCTTGGCAAAGATCGGTTCAAGATTCGGGTCGATCGGCTGCTTGCGCCAGTAGCGATCGAAGATAGCCTTGATGTAATTGGTGATCTTCGACCAGAGTTGCTTGAGGATTTTCTCGTTCTCGGGGGATACGTCGGCCAGCTTGCGGTTGACCCACATATCAAACTGCTGGGCGAATATTTCCTGGGGGCTTGTGGCTCTGTTCAGGAAGTCGTTTGTCTTGACCGTGTCATTGCCGAAGACTCCTTTTCTGATGGCGTCACCTGCCGGGATCATGTCGACCATTTTATTGATGTCGATGGTGCCGTTGTTGTCGTACATTCTGGACATGACATTCCAGAACTCCAGCTTATCGGCAGAGGTCAGCAGGTTGAGATAAGCCCAGTGCCCGACCTCGTGAAAGAGGACGTTCATTTGTGGGGCGTAATTCAGATCATCGTTAAAGGGATCGACATTGACCGTGTTGTCGAACGGTTCCAGGCGGTTCTCGCCCGGCCTGATATCGGGCAGAACCCCGTGGGCTTTCTCGATCCTGTTAAGGAGCTGGTAAGCCAGGTCTTTTTCTTTGTCGGAGTATTCCCTGAATATCTTGTCGATATTCTTTTCAATGTCGGCGCGGTTGCCCACATCCTTCATGATCCCGTTCGGTGCATGACGATTCAGTAAATCGTACAGGGTTCGCAGGTGTTCGATGTGCTCCGTGATCTGGCTTCGCCGGGTGAGACCTTGCGCTGGCTCCAGTGAGGTGATCAGCACATCAAGGCTGCTTATGCTGAATTGGTTATGCCCGGCTATGGGCATCCCGCCGTAATCAAGAGCGTCGATTTCCTTCTGGGTGAGCGTGTCGATACGGATGGATTGATTGACAGACTCACGGCGGCTCATCGGCTCCCTGTTAATTGCTTCGGGCCGTGATGCCTTCTCGGCCTGCGCCTTGTTGCGCATGGCCTTGGTCTTTTCAGAGTTCAGCGGCTCGAAGGTATTGCCTGCCCGCTTACTGAAAGAACGTGAACCTTCTTCGACGTGACCTATCTCGAACTCTTCCGCCTTCCCTTTGCCGAGGAGGGCTTTGACGCCGTCAGGATCGTTGAGTTGTTTATCGCTGAGAACTCGTGCCTGGAAAGCGATGGTGTCAGGCTTACCGCTACGAGGACGGATAGCCAGGCGACGGCCAGGTGGTACATCGTAACCGGCCTGGTTGCCGGTTTTGGTGATCGCCTTCGCGGTGCGGGCTTTGTCTTCAGCGGCTTGCGATGCGGTCTGCTGGAGCTTGCGGCTTTCAATGTCACGAACGGCGCGGGCAATCGCATCCTTGTCTCCTGCGGCAAACGCTTTCGCGGCATCGACCATAAGGTCGGCGTCGCTTTTGGTGGCTGAAACGCTTTCAGAAACCGGTTCAGGCTCGTCGAACTTGCCGCTCAGTTTCTTTTGGCGGGCGGCGTAAGCCTCGTAATCAAAGGTCTTGCCCCGGTTGTTCCTGCCCCAGAGATCGTCGAACTCGTCTTCGCTGAGATTGCCACGGCGGACCTGGGACTTCTCTTGCTTCCATTCCTCGACAAGCTGATCGAGGGATTCCTGGCTGGGTCCGGCTTCTTGCTTGGGTGCGCTGGACTGCTCGCCCTTGTTATAGATCGGGGTCTCATGGCTCACCCCGCCACGGCGGGCGCTACGGGCATCGCCGATGGTGGCGTAAACCTTGTCGGTGGTGGGATCGTAATAAACCCGCTCGCCACGCTTCGACCATTCATCGGTGAAGACCTTGCGACCGTCTTTGGTTTCCTTGAGTGTTTTGGTGCCGAGTTTGACCGGCTTCTTCGGGATGGCTGAGAAGAACTCTTCTTCAAACCGGCCCTCTTTAAAGCGTGAACCGTTGGCAATGCTGCCGGTCTTGATGGCGTGCTGGCCAGCGATGCGAATCTCTTCGAGGCGCAGTGTGGGTTCGTCGGTACCGGCAGTGTCACGGGTGACGACGTAGCCTTCGCCGTTGACCTCACCGCCGAGTTTTTTGCCGGGCTTGATGATGCCCTGGGCATTGCGGGGGTTATCGAGTTCGCGCTGGTGCTGGTCGTGGTACTCGGTCGCGCTTTTCCTGTAGATCGGCTCGTCGGGGTTGAGCTTGCCACGGCCTTTGGTCTTGACCCGGACCGGGTTCTTGCCCGGCCCTTGTGGCATATCTGGCCAGCGGGAGATGATGACCAGTTCGTCGGCCCAGTCGCCGAGTCCCCTGTTCTCGTAGATTTCCCGATAGGCGGCGCGACGGAGGGCTTTCTGTTCCTTGCTGCCTTTCATGCCCGCCAGGTCGAAAGCCCGTTCCAGCTCCATGCCTTCGTAGACTTCCCGCCACTGGTCGAGGACGTCCTTCGGGAGCTTGGCGGCTTTGGCCAGGTCTTCGGCGGCGGTACCCTTGGGTGGCGTGATGCCCCGCTTCTTCATCAGGCGGGACATTAACCGGCCAGGTTGTTTGCTCTTGGCGATCTGTTCTGGAGTGACAGATAACTCATCGCCCAGCATACGGATGATGTCGTCATCGACCCATTTCGGGTAAGGCGAGGTACCACCCCCGGCATCCTTCTTGATGTCGGCCTTGGGTGCAGACTGGGTTTTTACTTCTGGTTTGGTCGTGTCGACCGGAGCCGGATCGTCGGTTGAGGAGGGGGTGGGTTCCGGGTCCGGCTCCGGTGACACGTTCGGTTCGCCGTCGGCGTCGGCCTTTGGCGCTGTGTCCGTTGCGGGTTGTTCTGTTGTGGTTTCCGCTTTGGTTGTTTTGTTTTTGGCTTCTTCTTTCTCGGGTTTGAAGAAGCTCCAGTTTTCGTTGTCGATGTGCTGCTTGTATTTGGTAGCGCGGGCAATCGCTTCATCCTGAGCGGTGAGAATTTTCTTTACGTTCTCATTGTCGCCCTTATCGCTGGATGTTTTTAACTGGTCGCTAAGATTATCGAGGTTCTTGCGCTCGGTGATCAGCGAGACCTGGGCACGCTGGCGCAGCATCAGTTCGCTGGCCATCTCCTCGTCACCGTTGGCCAGGGCTTTGCGGTACTCTTCGCGCAGTGCGGCGTACTGGTTTTCCAGTTCCATCCGGTGCGGCAGAACATCCGGCTCGTCGGGGATCTCGTCGTTGAGCTGGGCATTGATACTGTCGATGTCACGCTCGGCGGCGCTGGCCTCACCGTCCGTGATCCTGTCCCACGCCACCTCCTTCACCCTGGGCCGGAATGAGATCAGTTCCTTGAGGGTGCTGTCCGGCATCTCCTCGATCTGCTTGGGGGTGTAGCCCGCGTCCACCAGTTTTTTTGCAGCCTCCTCACCGATCTGGATACCGGTGCGCGAGGCCACGGCACCCATGAGGGCACCCATAATGCCACCGGCTCCGCCACCGATGGTCGCCGCACCGGCAAGCTGGCCATAGGAGAACTCGTCTTGCAGCCCGAGTTCCTGGTCCCGCTTCTGGATCATGGCGTCGACGCCGCCAGAGATTCCGGCGTTGACCAGGGCTTCCTGTTTGGCACCGGCCTTCACGGCTGCCCATGTGGCGGCTCCCTTCGACATCCCTTTTGCGGTGGCGAGACCTCCGGCCTTGACGGCGGCAGTGCCACCGAGCAGGTTGACCGGATCGGCCAGCATGGAGAGCGCCGCCTCGCCGAACACATGGCCTGCACCGAACCGGTCGATGGCCCCTCCTTCTTCCCAGAAGCTCGGCATCCGGTTATAGACGGTCTGGAGCCTGCGGCGACGGGCGCGTTGATCCTTGGAGGCAGTCTCGGCGGCGTACCAGTTGCGGGCGGCGGAGACGGTGTTGGTCTCGGCCCATAAGCGATCCTCGTACCAGCGCTTGAGCATGTCCTGGTCACTGGTGAACTCCTCGCCTTTTTCCTCGCGGTAGAAATTACGCACATCGTCGAGGAAGCGTGAGTCGCGGAAGACGTTGCTGACGTCGAGGTTCTGGGTGTAGTCCGAAGAAGAGAGGTCGCCGCCCCTGGGACCGAGGCGAAGGTCGTTGATGTCCGTCACGAAAGGTGCTCCAGTTTCCTTTCCAGATTGTTACGACAATCTTAGGAAGGAGCCTGGAGCGTGTCGTCCTTATAAAACTACTCAATATAATACCAATCGCTCTTTCTACCCTCGATCAGAACAGCCTTTCAGTTTGATCTACTGTTATTGGATAGAAAATGTGACAGCTATTATTCAACCAGTCCGTACCATCAATCTTCCATAGCGATCATGAAAAAAATGCACTTCAGGTTCTGGCCGAACTTCTTTGGGAGCTTCAAAAAACTTTCGCTTATTGCTTTTCTCCTCGTCAAGTTTTGCGGTTATTTCAGGATGCTGTTGTCGCAGACGAAGATTTTCCTCAATGAGTGATTGCACTCCTTCGCTGACGCGAATATGACGGGCAACAAGCTCAGCATTGTCCGCATAAGCAGGGTTGTTAGGAATGGATGCGTTTCCTCTATGCTCGACAACTCCCCGGCTTCCGGTTGAACCTTCTGATTTTATCGAATCACTGGAACCTGTCGAATAACCACTGTCACTAATGCTATTGTTTCTTTTTACACACGATAAAAACATGGTATTACCTCCCTGTATGAGTATTGCGTCTTTGCATGCGAAACTACGTTATAAAAAATAATTAACGCATTTTTGAAAAATAAGAAAAAATATTAAATCAATGTATTCATCCAACGTGTTTGTCAAAGCAGCAATAATCATATAACTGATCACCATAATCTTAAATACGACAAAGGTATAACCCTTTATCTGTAACCGGTCGGGTCTTTGATCAGCGTGCTGCTGATCTCGTAATCCGGTGCCGGTGTCTGGCGCAGTATCTCTTTCTGCCGGTAGAGGCGGGAGAGGGTGTCACTGAGCCGGTCTTTTTCGTTGCCGTACATGCCGAAGTAGCGGGGGTTGTCGATGGCCGCCTCCACTTCGCTGATGTGCTGGTCTATGCGCTGGATGAATGCCTGCTTCTGTTGCTCGAAGTCAGCCTCGACGATGTCCCTGACCCTGGCGACATCCGACGCAATGGCCGGATCGTAGGCACCTTCAACGATGTGCCGCCTGTCATCCGTGAAGGCTTTGATCATCACATCCGGGGTGAAAACCGACGCGATATCCTTGTCATATTCCTTGAACCGGCCTTCAAAGGAGGGAAGCGGTGGCCGCGCTCCCTGGCTGTACCTCGACATCTGTTGGTTCACGAAGCCCTGCTCATCCGTAAAGCCGGACGAATACCCCGACTGCATGGCGGCGGAAATCACCATGCTCTCGATGGCCGAAGGCATCATCTCCTCAAGGGCTTCTTCGTTGTCCTTGAGGTAGGTAATCACGAAGTCGATGGTGTCATCGTCAAGCAGGTATTTCCGGCTGATACCGAGTGCGGCGGCGGCAGGGTTGGAATCTTTTTCGAGGACAGCCTGCGCGTTCAGCTTGATCCGCTCCGACTGCATCCCTTTCCTTTCCGCGAACCGGTCAGCCGCCCTTTCCTCGCGCTCAAGCATCCCCTTGTCATACATGCGTTTTTGCTGCTTGTAGGCGGCGTCACGGTAGGCCGGGCTGCCGAGGGTCTGGTTGATCTCGTCGATGCTAAATTCATCGGCCAACCCCTGTCGCTCACGCTCCCTGTTGGCCCTCGCCAGGAGTTCGTCATCACTGAGCTGGCTGAATACCTCGGGCCGTTCACCCAGCCCCTTGAGGATCTCGTAACGGGCGTCGTTCTCGTACTGCATGGCGAGTTCATCGCCGAAGCCGGGGAATTGTTGGCGCAGGTAATCACCACGGGCAGCGACCGGAAGGCTTTTGATGGTATCCATCTGGCTTCCGAGGGCTTTGGTCATCAGGGTTTGGCGATGCTGGCCGAGGTTCTGCACGCCAGACAGGGAGCGTTGTACGTATTGTTCCGATCCCTGCCCGAGCTGGCCGACCAGGGCTTGCCCGAGCTGTTGGGGAGAGGCGTCATTGCCGAGCTGCATGATGAGGTTGTCACGCATGGCGTCCACCTGGCCCATGAACTGCATCTCCTGGGAGCGCATTGCGAGCTGGTTTTGCTGCTGCTTGACGGCGTGTTGCTGGTTCTGGCGCTCGATGAAGTTGGCGACCCACTCTCCCGGTGCGTTGGGGTCCATCTTTTTCCAGAGTTCGATGCCCTGTTCCGGGGTCATGCCCGGCGAGTTGGCGATCAACTGCTGCATCGCCTGCATGTTGGCGAGGCGGGAGGTGCGGACCTGGCGCTGTTCCTGCCGTTGCTGCAACTGCTGTTTGTGCGTGTATTCCTGGTTCTGCCGGTTGACGTAATCGGCGATCCAGTCGCTCGGCGCTCCGGGGTTCATCTGCCGGTAGAGACCTGCCGCCTGTTCCGGGGTGATCCCCGGTGACTGGGCGATGATCTGCTGCATGGCAGCCATGCTGTCGATGTTGGCCTTGCGCTGGACATTGCGCCGGTCCTCGACCTGCTCATTGCGGTCGCGGTAGCCGCCGTAGACGTTACCCCATGGGATGTTAAGCATGATCCCTCCTTAGCTCCATGCGTTGCTCATCCAGTCCCGGCTCTGGCTGGCCATGCTGGGCTGGCCGTTCATACCCTGCCGGGTGAAGTCGGCCAGGATGCTGCCGAGCTGGCTGGCCTGGTTGTTGGCCATGTTCGTGTAGGTGTTGGCCAGGTTGCCGGAGTTGTTGACGAAGGCGTTGGTTGAATTGGTGGCGGCGTTGATCAGTGCGCCGAGCTGGGTGCCGGGTATTTGCGTGCTGGCCGTGCCATCCCCTGAATACTGGAAGCCAGCGGCGCTGGGGATGTTGATCTGGCTGGCATAACCCTGGCTGACCGGCTGGGTATAGACGCCCGAGCCGATGTTGACCGGTGCGCCAGTCAAGGCCGACTGGATATTGCGGTCGTAGGCGGCGGACGTTGTATTGATCGTGGGCGACATGGCGCTCGGCGCATTGGGCAGGTTCATGTTGTAGTTGAGAACCGTGCCGTTGGCCTTGATGATTTCGTCGACGCTGGCCATGCGCTCCTGGATCGCCTGCTGCACGCCGGTATTCTCGATCTGTTGTAACCCGCCGATGTACTTGGCCGCATCATCGTAGGCGCGAACATAGGCGTTGTTGTATTCGTCCGCCATGCGCGAGGCCACTTCGGCGCGACGGGTGGCTCCGGTAGTGCTGGCGTCGATGCCGCCTGAGATCATGGCCGCTTCGTTGATCGAGCCGATCCGGTCGGCGGCGCGGTCCACGTTGGCCTGGTAGGTAGCCCAGCGATCCTGGGCCTCGCTCTCGACGTCCGCCTCGGTATAACGGTTGGCCGTCGGCAAGGCTCCGAGCCGGGTGCGCAGGGCGTCGAGTTCCGTGGCCAGGTCGTCGGTGAGTCCCTGGATGCGCGAGCGTTCGTCGAGCATGAACTGACGCTCGCCCTGGGCCTGACTGTCGAGAAGGGTCTGGCGCTGGATGTCGTAGTTACGCTCGTCGAGCAACTGCTGGAGCGCGGCGTTGTAGTTGTCGAGATCGGTCTGGCGCTCCCCGGCAGCGATACCCTTGGCCCAGTCGAACTGGTCAATGGCATACTGGCGCTGGTCGGCGGTGAGCTGCTGGTTCTGGAGCAACTGCTCAATGTCGAATGCCCGCTGGTTGGCGGCGAGCTGGTCGTAATGGGTCTGGCGGTCGCGAAAGTAATCCTGCTCGGCCTGCTGTTGGCTGCGATCCGATGCCTGGAGCTGCCGGTAATAATCAAAGGCGTTGAGGGCTTGCTGCTGGTTGAACTGGTTCTGCCCGAGCTGGATGTCGTTAAGCCAGCGCTGGTACTCCAGCTCTTGTACGGCCAGCGAACTCGCCAGTTCGGATTGACGACGCTGGAGCGCCAGTGCGTCCGCCTGCATGGCCATCTGGTTCTCGGCCTGCCTGGCGGCATCGCTGGAACCGAAAAAACTGGAAAGGGCACCCGCCCCCATCAGGACGGCACTGAAGGGCTCCATAAGTCCTCCTTAACTGTTCAGCCCGAGAGCGCGGGCGAAGGCGCTGATCATGGCCGGGTTATCGGCGTCTTCCTCGTTACCGTTTTTCTCCAGCCAGGCTTTGTATTCCAGCACGGTCAGGGGATCACGGAACGGCAGGCCGGTCAGGGTCAGGTTGCCGAACTGGTCCAGCGCGTTTGACACTTCCACCTGGCCTGCGAGTTCGGCCCTGGCAGCCGCTTCGGCGTCCGCTTCCAGGCGAGTCCTTTCGCCTGATAATAACTGCGAGATGGCATCGACTTCGTCCTGGGCCTGCGCGGCGTTGTACTGGCCGTACTGGCTGTTGATGCCCGAGAACTGGTCTTCGAGGATTTTTAGCTGGTCGAGGGAGGTGATCGTTGTATCGTCGAGGGTACCCTGAAATGCCTGGGCGTCGCTCTCGATGGTGGATCGCGTGTCGAACAGTGCTTGCAGCCTGTCATTGATCGAGGAAACCGTGTCGCCGTAGGCGGTCTGGAGATCACCGGCACGGCCACCCATAAAGTTATTGGCGCTGGTCTGGCCTGCGAGCGCCTGGGCTTTCAGCTCCCGAAGGGCGGCCTCGTCCCAGTCCTGGGCCGACTGGATCGACTGGCCAAGTTCCGTGGCCGAGTTGAACAGGTTGTCGACGGTGTTCGTGCGCTGGTTGGTGAGCGAGTCGAGGATGCCCTGGGTCGAGGTGAGCAGGCTGTTCTCGTCGCTGAAGTCGTAGTCGAGGACCGAATTGAAGTCGCTCAAGGCCGACTGTTGTTGCGCCAGTCGCTCGTAGGCGCTGTCGAGGTTGGCCTGGTTGTAGATGCCGGAAGCATTGGCCAGGTCGGCGATCTGGATCGACTGGTTGCGGGCATTGGCCTCGGCGTCAGCAATGCGCCGGAGTTCCAGGTTGCGCTCAAGCTGGAGGCTGTCGACCCGGTTGTCGAGGCCGGACAGGGCTTCGAGCTGGGCTGAGAGATCAGGACTGAGTTCTGAACTGAAGCCTCGTACATTGGCCAGGGTGCTCTCGATATCCGAGTTGAGGTTGATGATCCCGTCGGCATGGGTGATGTCGAGGCCGTCGAGGGTCTGGCCATAGGTACCGGCAAGGGTGTTCATCCGGGTCTGGAAGTCATTGATTCGCTGCTGCTCTGCCTCGCGCTGGGAACGGAGGTCGGCGATACCGGCCAGGGTGTCGTTGAATAATCCGGTTGACCGGCTGAAGTCGGTGTTGAGTTCGCTGGTGAATCCCTGATTGTCCGCCAGCGCGTTCTGGATATTGCGCTCCAGCGTGTTCATGGCCGTATCGTTGGCGATGCCGAGGGTATTGAATGTCTGGTTGTACTGGTCGGCCAGGGTACGCTGGTTGGCCTGAAAACCCTGGTAGCGCTGCTGCTCCTGGCTGTACTGGCTGTCGAGGCTGTTCAGGATGTCGAGGGTGCCTGAGAAGGCATTGCCGTAGCTGGATCTCTGGGCGAGATCCGGTGCGTCGAGGGTGTCGGGCGTGGCCAGGCCACCGACATTGGCACCGTAATAGTTGTTGCCCAACGTGAACCCGTACTGTGAGGACTGGAACAGCGGCTCGTTGCCTCCTGTCCAGTTCAGCGCATTGAACTGGTCCTGTGTGCTGTACACATCGGTACGCAGTGTATTGATGGCGTCCTGGTCGGCGAAGCTCAGGCCGCGAGCCTGGCTCAGAAAGTCGTTCCCCTGGTCGGCGAAGCCCTGGAGCTGGTTATTGAAAGCGCTGACGCTGTCGTTCCAGGCGTTTGCTTCCTGCTCACGGCGCTGGTTTTCCTGGCGGGAGAAATGCCCGATCTGGGTGGCGTATTTCTCTTCTGGTGCAGGTGGCGGCGTATAATCGTTACCGCTTTTCTTACCCATTGCTCACTCCTTTCAGCCAACGGCAATCCTCCCGTAACATGCCGTAGAGAACGGCATCCTCCCCACTGATGGCACGGCGAACCCGCCCCTCTTTCACAAAACCAATCCTCTGGTTGAACCGGTTTGCGTGGCTGTTGGATACCTGTACGGTGGTGGTGATGCGGTCAACCTGTAACTGGTCGAAGCAGTAACCGAATACATTGGCCATCAAGGTGCGTGTCAGGAACCGGGGTGTTGTGGCATAAACCGCTATGTGGATATCGTTTTTCGTGTAGTTGTACAGCGTAATCCCAGCGAGAAGCTGGTCGTTCTTTTCCACAAAAAATGAAACGGCAGGCCCGAGGGACGGACAGTCGAGGCATGTCTCCACCCATCGCTGGATAATACCGGAGTCGTCGATACCGATCTTCATAGTGTCAGGTTGCTGATGGCAATGGCCGCATCCAGGGTGTCTGGCGAGCTGGCGTTGGTGATCCTGAGACCGATGGTTTTACTGCTGGCGGTCGCGTCGATCTCGACAATGGAGCCGAGCGTGATTTCGATCGGGGTTGAACTGACAGCATGGGCAGAACCCACGACCACGCCGTTGACGATCAGCTCGGCGGTACAGGTGCCGGAGGTCAGGCGAAGGGATATCGCCTCGACCCGGACTCGTTGGCGGAAGATACGGGTAAAGGTAATGTCGCCATCGGAGACTACCCCGTCGACAATCCTGAAGACTGAGGATTGCGACAGCACTTCCGGTAACTGGCTGGTCGGGATATGGCCGGATGAGTCGAGGCTCGCGACCCCGTTGGCTGCACCCTTGGTGTTCTTCTCGATCAGGCCACTGAAGTCGATCGCGCCGTACTCATACCCGGTGCCGGTACCGTTGAGACGGACGTACTGGCCAGCATTGGAGGTGCTGAATGTTGGTAACGCGGCGTCCGGTGTCGTGGCCAACCACTGCACACCGTCATAGATGAATAACTGGTTGGGATTCCTGGCCGTGTTCAGCCAGAAGTGGCCGGTCTCTGCATCGACAGGGGTGGTTGCGCTGATATGGAGGACCGCTTTGTTGGAAAGCGCCGTCACCAGTCCGTTGACCTTCTCTTGTCCGATAGCGTCATCGGCCAGCTCAACCTTGTCCAACCGGATCAGGCCGGTGGCCGGGTTCACAAAGTGTGCCTCGAACATGAAACCGGTCAGGGTTTGGGACGCGATGTTCTCGCCGGTCAGTATTGTGACCAGGTTGCCTGCGGGTAAGGCTGTGTTGAAGGTGATCGTGTTCGATTCCGGCTGGGCGGTGTAGTCATGGCTACCGCCAGGGCGCTGCATGATGCCGTTACGGTACACCATGATCTGCGTGTCATCGCTGAACTCGAACGGGAATGCCGCCTGGGTGCTGTCGGTGACGGTGTCTGTGCGCTGGTAGCCAGAGATGGCGGCGGCACGAACCCGATAAAAGGTGATGAGCTGGCCGTTGGTTGGTGCTGCTACAAAGGTAACATTGCCGTTGGTTGGTGATGTGGTGTAGTGAGTGGTCGGGGTCTGGAGGAATCCGTCGAGAAATACCAGCACGTCGTCGGATTCGTCGTGGGCGTAACTGAAAACCGTGGTGGCGTCGTCACCGGTATAGTCCAGCCTGGCAAAGAATATCGGTGCGCCAACTTCTCCCACGGATTGACCCGGTTCACCCCGGAGTTCTTCGAGGGATGCCAGAACTTTCCAGCCATTGTCGGGATCGCTGTAGCTACCGACGCGGTATTCGATGCCGCTTGAGGCGTCACGGCGCAGTTCGACCGGCCCGATGAAACGTCCCTCATCGTCGAACAATATGCGCAGCAATTCTGCGATGGTGTGATTACCCAGCTCGGCGGAGTTGAGGTAGCGAATAACGCTTTCGAACTCCTGCGAGATGTTGCCGGAGGTGATGTAGTTCTGGGGAAATTGCTGTCGTAACCTGGCCATCCTTTGCCTCTACGCTGTCTTGACGGTGACCGCAAAGCCGATGATGCGAAGCAATCCGTTGCCTGTCGTCGTCAGGCGCAGTTTCACGCCCTTGTACCGGTACTGAAACAACCACTCATACTGGGTTGATAATGGCACGTCGGGAAAGTTGTTGTCGTCCGGGGTTTCGCTGACGGTGATGATCGTGCTGCCCAGTGCGTTGTTCAGTTCGTCATAGGCGATGAGGGTGATGTCGCCGCTACCCGCCGCCTGCAAAATCAGCGAGTAGGTGTCCTTCATGGTATTGACCGAACCATGCCAGAGGATCGGCGTGGTGATGGTCATCTGCGGTGCGACTTCACCGGCGTCTTCGATGTTGTTGATGGTATAGACGCCGCCCGAGGTACCGTAGGTCAGGCTACCGCCGAGGAAGTCGCCACATCTTGCATTCAGGAATGATCCGGTTGACCACTTGGTCGCGGCAGGCTCGGTGATCTCGACCATGTTGTTCACGGTCAGGGTTAATCGCTTGGCATCGGTACCGCCAGGTTGCGGGAAGAAGATGTGATACTGATTCTCGTCGGGGTTCCAGACTGCGGATATTTCCTGGGGGTTGCTGACACTGCGAAAAAGCTCGCGGTATAGCGTGTCGATCTTCTCGGACATGGTAACCGAGTACAGGAGTATGCCGTTCTCGATACTTCTTTTGATGGAGTGTACGCCGTCACGGGAACAGAACAGGAGATCGGACCCTGCACGGACGACGGAGTTGTGCGAGGTACAGCCGACGTTGATGTTGGCCCTGTCATCGACAGCCCAGTATTCAATGTTGGGGTCAAGTCTGTATATGAATGTCCGGTCATTGGTGAAGATAGCCAGACGGTCCTGTTCGAAGCTGGCCAGGCCGGTGATGGCGTCGGCAGTGCCGAGCAGGTTGGCGATGTCGATGTAACCAGCGCGAAGGACGTTCTCAGAGTTGTCCGGTTCGTCGTCGGGAAAGATGTCTTCGTTGTCGACGCGGGAGATGAAGACCCGTGTCTCGAATCCCTGGGAACCGGCGACGACCAAACGGCGTTGAACACTGGCCATGAATGCAGGCCGGATGGTGTCGAGGTGATTGGATTGCAGGCGAGTCCAGGCAGTGCCGTCGTAGCCGTAGCTGGGCAGGCCGAAGGCGGTAAAGATTGCCTTGCGGTTGTAAGTGGTGGATGAGACCACGGCGTTCGCCGGATAGATCGCGGTTTCGAGGTGGCCGTCCTCACTGTTGAGCGCGATGCCGTCGCCGCGAATCTCGGACCATGCCACAGCATCAGGCGCGGCGTGACGGATATGGGTGACGGGAAAACTGTCGGCGTTGCGTTTGTCGGCGCTGGGATCGCGGACGATCTGGCCACGCCAGTCACAGAATGCGTTGTCGAGTTCGATCAGGTGTTGCTCGGTGCCGGTGTCGAGGGCGATGGAATCCCGTGAGGTATCCAGGCCGAGGAAGTTTTCATAGGCGGAAACCTTGGTGGGTACCTGTGCGCTCGACGTGATCAGGCTCATCGGTCATGTACCTGCAATGCAATCTTGCCGGTACCGAAATTTTTCTGGTACAGGCGCTTGTTCATGGTCTGGTAAAACATCGGGCCGTACAGGTTGGATTTGGGGCTGCCCTGCTGAAGCGAATACTGGAATAGCAGGCCGTTGGTGATGATCATGTCCGGGATCGGACGGGCGTCGGTCATGTGGGTATAGTATTCGATCGGATCATCCAGCCAATACGGGTGCTGGTTGATTTCGTCGACGATCATGTTGGCCAGTTCGACGAACATAAGCGCCGCTTCGCCCTCGATCGTGTTCGGGGCAAAGTCCCCATAACGCCGGATGGCGCTACGGGTCAGTGCTTGCAGGTCGCTATGGTTATCCCTGATATGAGGGTTGAGGCTGGTATCACTTGCCATGACGCTTGACCCGGCCCTGGACAAACGCATGGTGCTTCTCAAACCGCTCGACATCTTCTGCCGGAATGCGCCAGATATAGTGGCCGGTGGTGTCGATGGATTTGGCCCGCCAGAGGGTGTCGACGGTACGGATAACGTGATTCGTCGCGTGCGCTTCCGTGGCGATGTATTCGACAAACTTTTTCGGTGCTGGCTCGATGACGGCTTTCTTCGAGGCTGGCTTCTTTTTTGTGGCAGGGACATTAACGGTTTGCCCCTTCTCCATTTTCGCTGTCATGGTCGTCCCTGGTAAAGAAAAGGGCCAGGGCGTTCGCACGCGGACTGGCCCTTCGGTTAGCGGAGGCTGTTACTTACGCAGCTTCCAGTTCTTGATGATGGCGTGGGTCTTGTCCTGCTTGAGTTCCAGGCCACACTCGGTCAGGTACTCGTGCTTGACCGCATCTTCATCGGTGCCCTGGCGATCTTTCAGCAGGTGCGTGTCACGACCTTCGAGGTAGCGATAGCACAGATCGGGGAAGTCGATGATGACTGCCGTATCTTCGAGACCGGGGATCTGGCGGAACTGCGGGTGCAGATGCACCGCCAGGGTACCGGCGTAGGTCTTGTAACCGGTCAGGTTCACACCATAGGTGCCTTCGAGCTGCGTGGGTTGCCAGCGATCCTTGCCGAACTGCTGGATGTGGCCTGCAACCTTGGCACCGACGAACATGATCTTGGTGTCAGAACCGTAGGCGAAGATTGAGGAGATCAGCAGATCGTCGAACTCTTCTTCCGTCATCGTGTTCGCGGTAGTGTTACCCGCACAGTCGACGACGTTGGAGATGTTCGACAGCAGGCCGCCCGTGTAACGGGTAGGCTGGTTGCTGTTGGGATCGGTGATGTGCTTGCGACCGAAGAACATGGCACGCTCAATGTCGCTCATGTGCAGCTTGAGGGCTTTCACCTGGGCTTCATCTTCCTTGGAGCCGGTACGCAGGCGCGTGTGGCGCAAGGTTTCCGTGACCTTGTAAGGGGTACGGAAGATTTGCGTGTAGTTGCTGGCAACGTCAGCGTCGAACGATACGGCGTTCGGCGATACATCACCTTCCTTCGCGGCGAAACCGGCGACGATCAGGTCGTCATTGTCGGAAATGGCGAACGCGGTGCCGCCGATGTTACGGACGACCTGGACGGTACCGCTGGTGGCGTCACCGTCAGCCGTTGCATGCATCACTTCGCCGGTGGTGACGTTGACGATCAGCGAGCCTTTTACGACGAAACCCACTTGCGGTACGGCGTCGACGGAAATGGTGGTCGCAGCGGCGTCGTAGCCGCCAGCGTTGTCGACCGCAAACGTCCGGTCGGGTAGCTCGTCGCGGAAGTTCTTGTATTCCGGGTCGTCAGTGCTCTCGCTGGCCGTCATGGACAGGAGGGCATTCAGGGGCGCAGAGCCGTTCGGCTCTAACAGGCTGTACAATTCGCGGTAGTTGAGCGGGCGGTGATCCTGGTCAAACTCACCGGTCCCCCTCAACCCCTGGATTCCTACCGGCATAGTCGTAGTCCTTTACGGGATGTTGGGAAAAAAACGGTTTTTTTTCTGCGGGATTCCCGTCGCAGAGGGTTGGGTGAGCTGGCCGTGGCGAGCTATGGGGTAATTTTAAGACGCAGGTTTTGGTGGTGTCGTCCTTTCTGCTGCCTGTTTTTAACGGGGCTGATGGTTTCCGGGAAAGGGCCGGATGCCTCCGGCCTGGTCGTTACCGGGGGTTGCGACGGTTGAAGGCGGCGGTGGCCAGGCGGTCAATATCGGCAAGGGCGGGGTCTTGCTTTGCAGGTTCGCCGCCCGCGCCCGGCCCACCCTCGACCGTGCCGGTGTAGGCTTGTCGGCGCTGCATGATCTCACGCAGCCGGGTCATCTCGGGGCCATCTTTGTTCGCCTTGTAATCGTTCATGACGGTCAGGGTCATGTGCGGGTCGACAAAGTCTTCGAGGGTGTAGCCCCGCTCGGCGGCGAAGGTCATGAACTCCTGGGCATCCTTGCTGTCGATGCCGACCTGCTGCTGGGCGCGATCGAGGTTGTTCGCGATCTGCTGGCGGATATTCATGTTGTTCTGGTTGGCGGCCTGCTGCTGGCCCTGCTTGGCGGCGTCGGCGACACCCTGGGATTTGGCCAGGACTTGCTGAAGCATTTGCTGAAGCTGCATGTTCTGTTGCGCGAGCTGCTTCATCTGGCCGTTCATTTCCCGATAGCCAGGAGGGAGGCTGGCCGAGTTCTCGTCTTCCCAGGTCTTGAACGGATCGGGGTCGTCGCTTTGTGGATTTGACTGCTGTGTTTGCTGAGGGTTTTGTTGCTTGTTGTAACCTTTTTCCATCTCGATCAGCGCTTTGGCCAGAGTTTCTGGCTTGGCGTTGTACTTGTTCATGATGGCGTCGATGACCTGGTTCACAGGTTTCATCTGCTGGTTCTTGTAGTTCTGTGAGGCGTAGCGCTCAAAGGTGGCTTTGATCTGCTGCGGGGTAAGCTGACGCTTGTCGTTTTCTCCGAACTCAACTTCGTAGATGACAGGCGCTTCGTCGCCCTTTTTGTCCTCGGTCTTCGGCGCGGCCCTCTCGACAGCCTGTTCCTCGGGCGTCGCGTCGGATTTCTCCGGGCCTTGCCTGGGTTCTGCGCCGAGTTGGGCGGCGGCGATACGATCTACTGCTTGTTGGTCTTCGGGATTCATAGAGATTCCTTTCTCAGCCTTGGCGGAGTCATTGGGTTGATTTAACGATAGCGACAGGGTTTAGCGCGTGTCGTCCTTCCTGGCGTTATCGAGGATGGAGTCGGAACTGAGGCGGAGGATTAACTGATCGGGCAGGTGGAGGAGTTTCTTCGCGGCGAACATGGCACCACGACGGAAATCCAGTTCACGCTCGGTCATGACCGGGTCTTCGGCGATGGCGAACGCGGTCTGGACGATTTCGTCCTGCATGACCTGGGTAAGATATTCCCAGCCCGGCGATGCCTTGAGATCATCCAGGGCTTTGAGTGCGTCCCTTGCGTTCATTTCCTGGCCAGGTGGGTGCCGACGGCAAGACCGATGCCGAGACAGATCAGGTTGGAGGTGGAGTAAATCAGGGTCATGGACATCATAATGCACCTATGGATTTGCCGGTGAGGTATGCCCCGATAATCGTGGCAGTGATAAGCCAGACCAGACGTTCGACGTAGCGTGAACTGGACTGACTTTTCTCGACTTCTTGAATCTTGCGGGTGTTGTCGGCGAGGTTGGCTCTGAGCGTGCGATTCTCTTCCATGATCGCAGCGACACGTTCTTCGACGCGAGCCAGCTTGATCAGGGTTTCGGCAATCTTGTCGAGTTTGCTCTCAATCTGCTGTAAGCGTTGCTCGGTCATGGTGTCGGGTACGGTTGAGGCTTTCCTGTAAGGTTAATGAGTGTTTGGGATGTGTGTCGTCCCTGCGGGACGTTTGTGGCGACTGATTGGCCACGGAACCCTGGCCCATTCAAACCAGTTTCTTGATGGTTAAGTAACTGTTGGGTCTGCTGTTGGTTATCGAGCCGGTGAGGATCAGCTCAATATAATCGTTACTGCTGACACTGATAATCTGCGAGGTATTGGTATATCTGCCATTTTCTTCTGTCATTGTGGCTATGGATGAAGAGCCATGCTTTATTGTCAGGGTGGTAAAGGTTTTCAGGCATTTTATCTGTACAAACACCTCATAGATGCCAGCGGTGGCGAAATACCACTTGCTATTGGAATAAACGACATCAGATCCATGTGCGACCCACACATAGCCCACGGTCAGCGGGAAATTGGTCACATCCGAGTGTAAGTTCAAATTGCACATATAGACAGACGACAGGCCGCCGCTGGCGGGATCGACCCATTGGGTGTTGTAATCCGTACCATCGACCTTTTCGATCATCTGCCCTGCGGTACCGCCGGGGGGCAACCCCGGCCCTGGTGACCCCTTATCGCCGGGATCACCTTTCAGGGAATCGATGAAATCCGCCTCCGTGCCCGAGTTACCGGCATCGAGCCAGACCTGGTAGGCGCTGTCTCCAATGTCGCCGGTATCGCCTTTGTCACCCGGTACCCCCTTGAGACTGTCGATGAAGTCCTGTTCGGTACCGCTGCCGCCATTGTTAAGCCAGACCTGGTAGGCGGAAAGGCCGTCCGTGCCGTCAAGCCCCTTGCCGGTGCGATAGAAGGCATCGTCGACCAGTGAGTAGAACAGTGAATCGCCAGCGCGGTATTCGATTGCGTCGACGGTACCGCCGACGGAGACAAACCAGACGGCGGAGGTAGCCGGTTTGGTGGGATAGGTATTGGCGGACAGGTCGATCGCGCCGAATTCCGAGATGGTGCCCTGGAGGGAACCCACATAGGTTGAGGCTTCGTTTCTGAAGACTTCGGTTTCATTGCGGAATGCGTGGGTTTCATCGCGCAGGGTTTGGACGGTGGACCTGTCGGTGCTGACCTGGCCTGCATCGGTGCTGGCACTTGTCGCCGAGGCGGCAGCTTGGGTTTCAGACTGGGCGGCATTGGTCTCGGATTGCGTGACCGTTGCGGCCTGGGTGTCGATATCGGCCTTGATACTGTCGATGGCGGCTTTCGTGTCAGCGACCGACTGGGCGCTGGCGGCGGTGGCGTTCTTGTCGGCTTTGACCTGTGCGGTGGCGTTGTCGATATAGGTGGGGTCAAAAATGACATTGAATCGGGTCATGTCCGGGGTCGGGCCGGACGAGGTATGAGCCTCGGAGCAGATCATGACGCCATTGTTGTAATTGACGATGTCCAGGTTGTTGTAATCGGTGGCGTCAGCATAGTCGCCTCGGGTGTTGAAGAAACTCAAGGTGTCGAGGGCGACCCAGCCGGTTTCGGGGTCGACGTAATCCCCGTTCCGGTACTCCAGGTATTTCGTGGCGACGTTGTAGCGCAGCTCGATACTGGCCTTGAGAACGCCGCTCTCGTCGAACAGGTCGTCGAGCATGTCCGGTAGCTGCCGACCGGATTTCTCGCAGGCTTCGAGGTAGAGGTCGAGGATATGTTCGCCGGTATACTGGCTGGTAAACCGTATCTGGTCTCCGGTGGGGCGTGTCTGGCTCATTCCTTGTCCTCGTAAATCCCGAGCTGCTTCATCAGGCGAATGACCTTGGCTTTGGTCAGCGAGTACTTGTCGACCTCGTGTTGGGTGATGGAGTGCTGGCCCAGTTCGTCGAGGCGCTGCTTAATGGCCCTGAACTCGCGGTTGACTGTTTCCCTGAGCGCGTCGAGTTCGGCCTTGCGTTCGGCATTGAGCATGTCGATGTACTGGGCGGTGAGAGGGTCGAGGTTCTTTCTGATCTGTTCGAGGTTCATCCTGCCTGCCTCGCGGGTATGAGGTTGCCTTTTTCCACTTCGCGCTGGACGTTCTCTTGCGGCTGCACGCTGGCTCCGCGCATCTTCTCCATCATGGCCATCTGCTGTGAGGGCGACATGCCCTGCTGGCGTTCTTCTTCGGAGATGCGGAACTGGTCGAGGTCGGAGATGCCGATGGCGCGGATCGCTTCTTCAGCGATGCGGCCCACTTTGTATTCCATGTTCAGGCCGGTGTTCGTGAGGATCTGGATCATGTTCATCCAGACTTCGGGAGAGCGCGTTGGCTCGATAGGTAGCGTGCCGTCGACGACCAGGTAATCGACGTTGCCCTGGAGATCGAGGGCGTTGTAGTCGAGGTAGCCGTCGTTGATCATGTCGGCCAGGTTGCCCGGCGTGTTGTACGGGTCCATTCGGATCGAGCCGGAGACTTCGATCGCATCCTGAATGTTGCCGACCATCATCCGTACACAGGGCCGCATAATCGTGGCGCTGGCGATGCGGGAGAGAATACCGAGGCGCTGGCTGCCGAGCTGGGTCATGCGCTGGATTTCAGTGGCGGTGCGCACGTCCGTCGTGGGTACGCCCTGCTGTGCGTCGGAGGCGGCACTGACCCGCTGCTTGAGTTCGTTAAGCGCCTGAATGTCATTCCAGTGGCCACGGGTAACGTCGGGCACTTGCGCGATGAAGACACCGTCGCCGGGTTTGGAGCCGGGCATGGTGCGGACCACGCCCCAGGGATTGCGGTCGATGAGGTCCGGGATGGAGACCTGGGTCGGGTCGGCGAAGATCAGGTTGTTCAATGCGGCCTGCACGTTGTCGATGCGCGATCGCATGAGCCAGGTGGCGATGTTGTGCATGGGAAGCATGACGTCGTAGAGACCCTGGGGGAATGTCTTGTGGCCGTCGAGGAAGAATCCGCCCAGGTTGATCGGGAACTGTCGGCCATAAGGATTGAGCTGTAACCGGATGACGTGGGATTCGTCGACGATGGTCATCACGAGCCAGATTTGTTCGATGTTTGGCATCCCGATTTCGTAACCGGCCAGGCGCACCCAGGCTTCATCGACGACGCGGGCGTCGCCCAGGGTGAAGGAACCGTTGGCGCTGTTCTCTTTCTCCAGGGGATCGGTGGGGTCGATGGAGTAGCCACGGCCTTCCTCGCGGTTCCAGCGGTGGGCCTCCCAGCCGGACTTGGGGTTGGCCTGCCGGGTACGGAGCTTCGGATCGTGCTTGAGGCGCGGGTACAGGCCGGACTGCACGAGGGCGCTGGTGGAGGCGTAGTCGACGAAGACACAGAACTGCATTCGCTCCCAGTCGCCCCAGGTGATACGCGGATCAGGGAAGGTCCGGCGCGGGTCGAAGTTGATCATTTTGTTGGTGTTGTTCTGGTTATCCCAGACGATCTTGGTGGGCGATATCCCGTAGCGGATATTGTCGAGCATCATCTGGGCCAGTCGGGCCTCGCCTGCACCACGGCGCATTTGCTGATGCAGGATGCGTTCGAGCACTGATCCGGTTTTGCGCGAGTCACGGTCGAGACCTTCGAGCTGGAACATGGGATTACGCCCGGCCAGGGCGCTCATCATGTAGGTGAGAACGGTGTCGGCAACGGCGCGGGTGTCGGAGATGACAGCTTTTTCGCGGAAGTCGGTGGCATCCGGCGGGACATAGACATCGTGGGCGCGGTCGGCTTCCTGCCAGTGGTCGTAGCGTTTGGAGATTTTGGCGTGGCTCATCCTGAGCATCGACTTGACGTAGTCGACGATCTTGCGCTCCTGGTCTTCGTGCAGGTGCGAGGAGATGTCTTCGTAATTCGTGAGGAGACCTGCCAGGTTTGACAGGTCGACGATGACGCCGTCCGTGAGTGAGTCCATGTAATCCATTCCCTGGTTGCAATTATTGTGGTTTCAGGTTTGCTTTGTGTCGTCCCTAGGTTGTCTCCAATAGCGCTTTAGGTTAGTGTGAGTGCCAGTAATAAGAACCGACAGGAAGGAGCGGCGATGGCATCAAGCGCCTATCGGAAGAAAGAGAATGCGGTCTGGTATGTGGATGTGGGGCACCACCGGTTGCCGATGTACAGCGTCCGGATTGGCGGTGAAACCATCGCCCTCCCGCTCTATGTGACGCTGCATGGCCAGGGCAACAGCATTCACGGGCTGATGGTGAATGCCCCGCAGAAACATATCCGTGCGGATATCAGCCGGTACTTTCCGTTCGGGGAACGCCGGGTGTCCGATGTGTTGAATGAGGCGCTGGTCTTCTTGTCTGTACTGCTGCCTGACTATTACCGCAACGACGCTTACGCCATCGACCTGGGGTTCGATAACCGGTTTGTGCCGGAGCTGGTGGTGAAAGACGGCCAGGTGGTGTACCGCTTCTCGACGGTGATTGACGGCGTGAAAGAGCGTGTATGCGATTACTCGCCCCTGAACTTCACGTCGCAGCAGCGGGTGAACGCGATCCTGTCCCGGGTGCGGGGGTTGTACCGGAAGGCGGGGAAGGAAGGGATTGCATCGGTACGCAACGGGGCGGACGGGACGGAGCCGTTTGTCCATGTATTCCGGGAAAACCGTGCGAGGCGTTTCACCAGGCACGGGGAAACGGAGACACTGCCGGTCGCCAGCAGGCCGCGCAACACCGTTGCCGGGCCGAAGCCGGAACAGGTCGAAGCGCCGGTTGTGAAGCCTTCCGGGGTGGTGAGGCAGCCGGTCATCATCAGGAACGCCAGCAGCAGGCCCCCCTGCCGCAGGGAAAAACACAACAATGTCCTGTTGGTACACCCACTGACCCGGCGGCAGTGGCGGCTGGATATCCACATAGGGGAAACCCGCATCGACCTGCTGAATGTGCAGGGCGACATGATGGACCACCGGGCCGAGCTGTTGCAGTGTGTCGGGCTGTTTGCCCGGAAATCCGGTTGCCGGGTGAAGACCGTGCGCGTGATGAACCCGCATACCCTGGTCAGGGCAGGCCGGGTGAGGAAATGGGATGAATGTTCCCTGGATGATTACCGGTTACGGGGGAGTGCATGATGCCTGATTTCGACCGGAATTATGTGGTGGCCTTCGAGGTGCCGCGCAGGGATGGAAGCACGATCGCCCTTGCATGTGTCGCTGCCAGGAGTAAAGTGATGGCACTCTGCGAGGCGGTCAGGATGAATTTCGACCTGAGCCGCGAGGAGTGGGAATTGCTGATGCTGGAGGGTGACCGGGTCGGCGGTTATCTCCGCACGCTGAAGCGCTGGGGGATCAACGTCAGTGAGCCGGTCATCAAGGAACATATCACACCGCTCTGCATGCCCCGGTTACGGAAGATCCGGCGGGTGAGCAGTAACGCCTGATGAGGAGTGCGCGATGATCCTGACCCGTAAGGAATGGGAGTCATTCAGAAACAAGACCCGTGAGGAGAAAGCGGTTCCTCCCACGGCGACGGAGGAGGTGTTGCGGCTTTACCGAAAGGCACACCCGCCTGCGTTTCCGAAGCCCACCGTGTATACACTGGACGCCCATGAGAAAGGGATGCGTGCCCGGTTCCGTGAGACGTTCGAGCGGGGGCGGCTGATCGCGCAGTCGAGCTGGAAGCCCCTGTCGCCACTGACCCTTTCCCAGGCATTAGGCATCAGCCAGGTGGCGGTCAGCTGCACCATGGACAGCACCAGCGGCCATGGGCGGATACCGGATGAACTCATGGTGGATATCCATCTGAAGCAGATGATACCGGGGTTTGACCTTGCGTATGTGCACCCTGCGTTTTACGAGAAGATAATGTTGATGGTGGCGCAAGAATGCGAGTGCGGGGCGTGAGTCTTGCTGGCAAGATTGCATTCAGACAAGACGATCAGGGCAGGTAAATGGAATGGTGGCGTGTCAACGCTTCCACGGGGTGACAATAAGCAACACCGATAACCGTGAAAACACCTGCCTTCCTGCCCGTTCAACCAATAGCCTTGGCACACAAAACGTGGTTAGATTCCGGATTTTTCCCGAACGAAAATTTGAACGCCGAGCTACCGAGGCCCACGCTCCGCAGATCCTGAAGCGATCGTGCGACCCCTTCGGGCGGTAGCGTGGTTTGTTCAAAAGCGGATGGTGAACAACGTCCATCAGGCGAACCGACATACGCTACATGATACTGTTCGCTTATACTGTGGTGTTGGTCTGATACCGGGAAATAAATGTTTTGAGAAATATTGGAGTGATAGTGAAATGACACATGTTTCCAATGTATCTTCAACAAGTTGCCAGTTCCCAGTGGAAAACTGATATGACTCAGCTGAGTTAATAAGAAAGGTTTTTAGTAATATTTATCGGGTGAGTTCAAAATCTAATATTACTCGCTTGAAGTATAATAGCTGTTAGCAGTTCATTCTGTTGAAAAATGGTTTGCATAATCAGCTTTAGTATTCGCTTGTAGGTCTTTTTAGCTCAGTGGTTGCTGTCGCTAAAAACGTGCGTCTAAATTATTTTCGTGCTACGACAGCAAAAGCTTCAGAGTAAATCTCGGCTCGTCAAATCTTCAGTTTCAAACTGGTTGGAAATATTTTTGGCTCAGCTTTAAATTAAACATTGTTCAAAGTTTCAACATTTCTGGTTTTGTGCAAAGCTGGCGAAAGAGGCCAGTGCATGAGCTTTTCTTTTATGCCAGCTTCCGCAGTATGCAGAGCTTCAATTTTGGTGCCGCTGGCAAATGAGCTTGTGCCTATTTCCTGGTGCCACGCCAGCGCAAAAAGCAGAGAAAACCTCTGGGGCAAAAAAAACTCTGAGCCCGTGTGTTTTTAAAGTTTTTTGATTCAGAGTTGTTAAATAAATCGTGGCCAGCACGGTGGGGCAAAAATGCTCAGCATCGGAATGTGTGGGTCACAGCTAACAAAGTTTTCCAGCGGACGCCTGCGGCGCCGCTGAAAACGGCGTTAGGGCTCACTTCATCATCAAAATTTCGAGTACTAAATTATGACAGAAATTAATCACCATTTACGTTCAATTAAAGAAGTATTAGGAAAAACATATAAAGTACCCTTTTATCAAAGAGAGTACCGGTGGAAAAGAAAACAGTTTGAAGAGCTACTAAATGATCTACAGGAAGAATTCTTAAATCATTTTGAAGAGTCACATGGCAGGGATAGAGTTGCACAATATAAAAGCTATTTTTTAGGGACAGTACTAACTACAACAGATAGCGCGACATCAAGAAAAATAATTATTGATGGACAACAACGACTAACTTCACTCACTCTATTTTTTATTTACTCATTACAAAGAAGAAGGGCTGCTGAAGCTCTGAATATTACTGACTACACAAGCTTGATACAAACGGAGTCGTACGGTGAACGAGTATTAAATTTTGAAGCGGATAACGATAGAGCAGAATTAATAAATAAACTATCAGAAATTGATGACGAAGGTAGTAGATCATTTGATTTCGTAGGAGAAGCAAGCGAAGGAACTAAAAACTTATTTCATCGCTTTAATGATATAGAATCAATTTTGAATGACAAAATAAAAGATGAATATTTCGCTTATTTCTCTGACTGGGTAGCAGAGAAAGTGGTTCTATTTGAAATAGTAGTACCAACTGAACATGACGCACACAAAGTATTTGTTACGATGAATGATCGAGGACTTAACCTCACACCATCTGAAATGTTAAAAGGTTTTCTGCTTTCTAAGATAACACACTCAGTCAAGCATGGTGAAGCACATGCTCTTTGGGAAGATAAGATAAGAGAATTAAAGAAGATTGATAATGATGAAGATGCAAACTTTTTAAGAACCTGGTTAAGGGCAAAATATGCTAAAAACATTAGAGGAAAAGCAGCCGGGGAAGAAAAGAAAGACTTTGAAAATATTGGTGACTCTTATCACCGATGGCTCCTAGATAATAAGGATGGTGTTGGGATCAATACAGGTGACGATTATCAAAGCTTTGTACTTGATAACTTCAAGAAATATGTAGACCTTTATCTAAAGGTTCAGAAATACTCAAGTGAATTTACAGATGGATATCATCATATTTATTACAATTCCAGCAAAGATATAACAATGCAAAGCATGTTAATTTTATCGGCAATTAAGCTTGATGATTCTGACAGTGTTGCGGAACGAAAAATACAATTAGTTTCGAAATATCTTGACTATTATACATCACTTAGGGCAGTCAACCTAAAGAAGAACACCTACGACAATTTGAAAGATATATTATTCTCTTTATGCCTAAAAATACGTGACAAAACGGAAGAAGAGTTAAAAGAAATATTTGTCAAACATGCTTCAGACTCTGGCCTTTCTTTTGACGAAGTCGACAATTTCACATATTCAAAGGCTTCAACAAAAAGTTTACTCAATGTTCTTGCAAGGCTTGCTGCATACATCGAAGAAGGAGTAGAGCAAACAAACTCAGTCGGTTATGATGTATACATTGATAGAAAGAGAACAAGCCGAACATTTGACATTGAGCATATCCTAGCTGATGAATACGGTGTTTTCACCGGTGCAACCACTAATAATGACTTCGATTCTGAATCAGAATATAAGACAAAAAGAAATATGCTTGGGGGTTTGATTCTACTACCACGGTCACGTAACAGAAGTCTACAAGAAAAACCATACTCCGAGAAAGTTACCCGATATAGCAGTGAAAATATTCTTGCCCAGACACTGACTAGTGACTTCTATGAAAACAATCCTCAAGTAGAAAGATTTTTAGAAACTTCATTATTAAATCTCAAATCATACGAAGATTTTAACAAACAATGTCTAGAAGAGAGACATTTGGTTTACAAGGATATCGTCAAAAAAATTTGGTCTATTGATGAAATAGTATCATAGAAAATTGCCCTAACAATTGCGTCAAGAAGGGACTGAACTTCCCCCGTTTTAGTGGACAGCCAAATCACTAAAACGGAGGCTGTCATGCCCGCATACAAGACCGGTAAGAAAACACGTCAGTACAGTAATGAATTTAAAGTGGGTGCTGTACTGATGTCCTGCAAACCCGACAGGCTAATCAAGGATGTTGCACAATCACTGGACATCCATCCCTTTATGTTGTCCCGTTGGCGCAAGGAATACTTCGAGGGCAAGCTCGTGGCAGATAAGCGTAAGATACCGGCCGATCTCAAAGCCATTGAACGACCTGAACAGCCACCTGAACCTGATCGTCTGAAGCAACTTGAACGGGAAAATGAGGCACTCCGCATGGAGAACGATTTCCTAAAAAAGTGGCAACGATTTCTTGTAAGTATCGGTGACAGGTCTCTGCGGAGACCTTTCTGCACCATAAAGCCTTCAATGCTTGCTAAACCATTAGCGGATAAATAAAATACGGAATCATCAAACGATATATCTGTAGAAAGCTGAAGCAGATTTCATTCATTAATAATGAAGGTAATATGGATTCATTCTTAGATTTTCAACAGACTCGTTAGGTGCTTACCATACACGTTTGTAAAAATGTCATTTAAGAAAAATCAATCATTGATTTGTGAGGTAAAAAATGGGTGATTGGGAAGATACTTTTGGATCAGCAGGTATGTCTGCTGATTTTGCACCCTGGGATTCTCCTAGCTGGAATGATGATTGGGAGTATGATTTGATTGAAGATGGATATAAAACAGTTGAAGAATGGAATACCTTAGGTAGAATTATAAAAAAAGGGGAAAAAGCTAAAAAATTACCATCTTTAAGAAAGTTGGTTTTTAGTGAAGAGCAAACAATTCCTTCAATTAAGAATAACTTTGCTAATAATAACAACTATTCTGAATCATCAGTTCACTTTGATTCTTTTGAAGAAGCAGTTTTTTGGGCAAGAAATAATCCCGGTGTTGCTATTACAAGGTCGCCGGATGGCGTAGGTTTTATGCAAAAGCCTAATGATAAACTCAATATGAGGTGATGCCAGTGCAAAAGCATGAACATTTATTAACTAAATTTGACTGTCGCACACACAAGCGGGTTCGGCTCTTGATTCTTGATCAAATCAAAAAGAAGTTAATATGAAAAAAATACAAGCTGGTTTTCTAATAATTGCATTTTTATTTTTAGGAGGCTGTGTCTCAAGTGCAAAAATTGAAAGCATGTCTATCCCACCGCAAGAAAACATTTTCAGTGGTAACGATTATTTTGACCACGCATTAGGAGGCGATATAAGTGTCTTCTCAGTTTCCGGAGGAGATGAAAGTAATGGAGGCTGGGATCAGTTTGGTACTGTTTCAAATGACAACTTCAGAAGCGCATTGGTGGCAAGTCTGCAAAACCAAAATCTCTATTCGAAATTCGGAACTTATCAATTATCAGCTGACCTAATCAGTTTTGAATTGATCGGTGCGCTAGATAGTGAAGTTACTATTGAAGTAGAGTATCAACTAAAAAGCTCTCAAGGCAATCATGCTTTGCTTAGAGAAAAAATAAAATCATCAAGCGCCATGACGCTAAGTGATGAAGTTATCGGGGCAATAAGATATCGAAAAATGGCGGAAGGGGCAGTGAAGAAAAATATTGAAAAACTGCTGGTAAAATTATCAATGTTAGAAATTAACGACATGAAGAAAACAGGGGTGCGTCTTGGATCTTATGATGTTCAAAGTGTAAATCAATAAGAAAGCCCCCTCTTTAAATACAACTTTACGATTTGTCTGAATATGCCCGTTTATAGTTTCAACAATTCTACACTCAAAAAAATTGAAAAAACCACCTTTAACGATGAAGGTATCCTGGAACGACAACACTTGCAGTCTGCGCTGAAGCATCAGATCGAAACCGTTGCCCCTAATTGCCTTGTAATTGCCGAGGAGTTATCGGAGTGGTCAGATTCATTGCGCAGGATTGATCTACTGGCTATTGACCGCAGCGCTAACCTGGTGGTGATAGAACTCAAGCGTACGGAAAAAGGCGAGCATATGGAGCTACAGGCGCTTCGGTATGCTGCCATGGTGTCTACATTGACCTTTGCCCGTGCTGTTGAAATTTTCCAGCAGCATCTTTCGGATAACGAGACTGATGCGGATGCCAAAACCAAACTGCTTGAGTTTCTCGGCTGGGATGAGCCTCAGGAAGATCAATTTGGCATGGATGTGCGTATAGTGCTGGTGTCTGCGAACTTTTCCAAGGAGCTGACGACATCAGTGATCTGGCTGAATGAACGCAGCCTGGATATCCGTTGCGTCCGTATGATTCCCTACAAGCACGATGGCCAGATATTAATTGATGTTCAGCAAATCATCCCGCTCCCTGAAGCAGAAAGTTATCAGGTTAAAATCAAGCAACAGTCGGAAGAGCGCAGAGTCGCACGACAATCGTCGAAAGATTACACCCGTTACCAGTTTATGGGCTCCTTGCTCAACAAGCGTCGTCTGGTACTTGCTGTCATACAGCAATGGCTTTCAGAGCATTCACCCAACACGATTGATGAATTGCTGGTGGCTTTCCCTCAGAAAATAAGCAGCGGTCTGTTCGTGACACTCGACGAAGCCGAAGCCACTTATTCACGTCACGGGCTAACACGGCATTTTCTAGGAGAAGGAGAAGTCATCACATTCCCGGATGAATCTCAGTATGCTATTTCGAACCAGTGGGGCAAAGGAAATTTGGCAAAATTTATCGCACAGGCTAAAAACCTCGGGTATGAGATTGCAGAGGAAGGTTGAGCAAGTTTGTAAGCTATTGCAAATTAACCTTTTATTTCAAGATCCACGATCATCATTCAAGTTAAACGACTAATAGCTAAATTATGGACGCAGACAAAATACTCAGTCTTACTATTATGGTTGAAGACTGGGCAGTATACGATAATCGATTTGAATTGTTTGAAGATATAGATCCATTCGCAATTTACTTTCATCCATCTTCACTAAGGCTGGGTGAAAAGAAAAAGTATTTGCGCCATCAAGATAAAGCAAAATATCAAATGCAGGGTGAAATCATATATAAAAGCGATGGCGCGTGGGTTGTCGATTGTGGTATTAAGCTTTATAGCCTGAATAAATTGGATTCGTCATACAAAGTTGGTGACTTTGTTTCCAGTGACGTAGAGTTGTGGTTTGATCCGTTATTCGATGTATATGACTTAGGGAATAAAGAAGGATTTCCTAAAATCGTTTATTACTGGAGTTTTGAAGAAATATATCAGGTCATTATGCACATGGAGGAGGTAAGTGAAAATTCTTATAAGATCACCGATAAATGCCTCAAGGTTATTAAGCTAAATTCTGAAAGTGATTACGAATGGGTAGGCTCAGAAAGCAAGTATAATTCACATTATGAGGTTCACTGCCTGCTAAAGGAGTTGGAGCCTATATCAGGCATCGAATATTAAAGCGGGCTTAAATCTCCAGTATGACTAGCCACTTACCCTGCCTGATGAACTCTGTTTGGGTGAACTGGTTTTCGCTTATGAGACGATGCTTGTTTTTTTGGCAGTCTCTGTCATCGACGTTTAAAATGATCGCAAGCTGCAACTTTGTTAATTCAATCTGTCATCTCCTTATTTGCATGGTGTGATGTTTCGTAGTAACGCAATAAACGCAGCAAGCGTTCTCCGCTGATTATTATCGGGTTAAACATATGCTTAACAATCTCAGGGCGATATGGATTCATGGTTCGGCAAACCGGTGCCGAAAGAGGCAGGATTATTCCGGGTGTGTCAGTTATGCACAAAAAGCAATAAGCCTGAACCCTAGTGATTTCTTGTTGGCCAGCGCTTATTCCATGAAAGGTGAGGGGGAATATTATCTTGGCAATTACCAGAACGCATCGGCGTCCTTTGAAAAATCATTGGAAGTAACGCTTAACGATCCGGCCATTTGGGCTGGCGAAAATGGCAAGAGGTTTATATCTGAAACAAGCGCATTCATGCATCATTGTAGGAAAAAGCTAAATCTAAAATCCAAAGGCGAGGAAAAAGGTGCCAGGTCTTGAATGTTGGGGCTATGCATAATCTCACTTCAGATTGATAATTCTGGCCTTGCATGCCCATTCAAACGTATCCCCAGGCATTGTGAGCGTTACAGGTTGCCGGTGGTGCGTAATGGTAACTCTTACCACCCTGAGCTACATTAAGTGCAAAATGCTCAGGGAGAGAGTGCTATGAGTTACGTGACCGACTTACGCCATATACCGGAAGACCCGGCCCACATTCAGGCATTGCCTGAGCCTGCGCGTTTGATGTCGGTGTTCATCACCAGTATCGTCGCCGAGCTTAGCCGGGAACTCTCCCTGCCTCTTATCAATACGGATGTAAAATGCCATTCCCGTAACACCATGTCCCGGTGTTCCGGTTGTATCGATGGCTGGTTAAACCCTGCCGGGGTTTTGGTTTGGGCTTGTGATAGCTGTGCGGAAAATGGCTTTATCTCAAACTGGGAAGGCACCGTCTGGGATAACCAGGTTCGCACCACCCATTGATCATGTTAACCGTGGTGGCTTTATGGCACTTGATCTACAGATAAACAGTTCACTGAGCGATACCTACGAGCGATATGGCTTCAGTGCGTATTGCGATAAGTACCCAGCCATAAATATCCTCATATTTTATCGCCTACAGCTCGCAGGGCGTGGGCTTGGGCGCTGAGAAAACTTAGGTCTGGGTACTTAACCTGGTGGACTTGCTGGTCCAGATGGGGTACGTACAAATTCCTGTGACGCATCCCGTCTTCAACGATAACGGGGTCATGGCGTTGTTTTTCGAAGTGACAACGAAATACGAAAACCAGTTTGACCATGACCACGATATCTCAGTCATTCAGGATAAAGAAACTGTCACCCTTACATTGAATAATGATGTTGTCAGGCCGGTATCCGGTATGGTGTAACCGATAGCCGTTAAGCCTGACGGTAGGAAAACAACACAGGTCGCATTCCTGTTCTGAACCTTGGTAATATCTGAAATCGAGATTTACCAGGGAAGACCTGTCCATCAAATCCACTGCCCATCAAAGCAAAATTCTGTTCTCAGGGCTAATCCGGAAGCTTGAATCCAACCGGTTGCATATTCTGGTTTACTTGAACACCGATTCTGGAAAAACGGCAAAAGTGTTCAAGAGTTACCAGAATAGGTGTTCAAGTTGTGCCAGAATACGTACCAGTAGCTGTTGGACATTTTAGGAAGGTCTTGCCACTGATTCTCGTAATTGCATTTTCAATATCAATATCAGTTGACTTTTCAGTGTTCGCATCACATGACGGTTTAGGAATTCTTTCACATCTTGGCAGGGCGCGCTGATATTCCAGACTGGAAATAATGTATTGAACCAGAGTCATCATCAAGACCTGAATATAATCAGGTATAGGCTGCTCCTGCCGAGACTTTATAGCTGGTACCATACTATGGTGTTTCTGAGGCGTAAGCTCTACAACAGAGACTCCTTCAGGAACTTTTAATACCGGGCGAAAGGCTTCTTCTGTATTTATAAAAATGCCAAGATGTGCGCATAAATAGTCATTATAAGACCTTGAATTGTATTGGTGAAAAGGTACGCCTCCAATAGAAAATACCCCCCCTCTACCTTCCATTGCCGGGAATGACAGTTTTAGTGGGTTTGATGGTCTGGTTCTCTGAAAATTGATTAACTGCTGGGTTATTGCATTATGTGCGTCACAATAAAAATAACCGGGTGATACCAGTCTATCGTCATCCTGAATAACCCCACGTAGTACAATATCAGGATTAGCCCTGCTTTGACTCAGTGTTGACGTTAAAAGCTCAGGGTCCTTTCTCCAGCGACTATTTTGTAAAACCGTTTCTATATGAGGCAGTCTAGCGACTCTGGATGATGTAGTATATCGCATTATTACATCTGGACTTACAGTAACTGCGTAGGTATTATCAAGAATCATCGGCATTTGCTGATCTTCTTCTGTTTGTTTGAATAGGTTTTCATTGTAATTGGATAGAATATGCATCACCTCTTGATCATTTGAAATTAACTTGTAGCTAACTTCCTTTCCTGTTTCTACGCACCCGAATAGAAGAATGCCAGCATGACGAGATGTAGTATCTTTAAATAAGTTTTCAACTTTATCACAGTCTGATTCTTTGCTGTAGATAAACACGGTTGATGATGCTGTCTCGAATAATGCTCTGACACCAAGTGACTGCTTTTCTTTGTCCCAGTCTGTGAACTGTTCCGCTGTGGTCTTGTGTACTATTAAATCGTGCGTGTGAAATTCTTTTGTATTCTCCGTCATATTTTTTTTGTCACCTGAATTCAGGTCATATGGTATCTGGTCAGGGCTGTGTGTTTTTATTTGAAAGGTAGTGAGACTTTTACTATGTGTTTTACTATTTTCCAAATTTCGTTTTTGGTCACTTTGAATTGTTTTCTCAACCGCAAATGACGCTGTCTTGCTTTTGTGCTTTGTAAGTTCAGGAGCGGACAGACTTTTTCGCAGGAGGGTAAAATGTTGACTGTCCTGATGTGTTCCTGAGGTAGTAGGCATCTTATTTTCTCCTAAAAACATCTTAATCAAGTATTTAGGGGGATATTCTCCTGTTAATATGTATTGGTATCTCTGACATATTGGGCAGTAATTCTAACTTTCCACATCCGTCCGTAAACGGGGCAGGGTCTTGAATCTTGATTACATTTGAAATATCAATTCAAGAGTAATGCCCTGCCTATCAAATTCAAAAAATCACTGCTCTCCCTGAAAAATGCCCTGCTGAACAGAAGCTGTAAGCGAACCTGACAGCGTAACCACGAACAGCATCAGTACAAGCGCACCCCACATCTGATAAGGTTAACCTGGCCGTTTCTACAGCGCGCTGGCGAAACGTCGACACCCGGCGCTGACCCCGAAGACAGAACAAGAAGTGACAATCCATGAGAAATATCATCACCGAAGAAAAAGAAATGATCCTCCGGTCAAGGATTCTCATCAGGCCGTACTGGACCGAGCGGCTGGTCGATAAGCTGCTGGGGGAACCGGACCACATTCACTACCGGAAGGACGGCAAACCCTATGCGTCTTTCTGGTGCATGGACAAGGTCGTCGAGGGCCGAGGTGCCGGTGCGGTGCAGGGAACCCCGCAGGTTGATCGGGATGTCGAAGTCGGCGGGACTCATGTGAATGCGCGAGAGTGCGTCGACGAGGATATAGAAAGCGTCGACCTGATCGTCATGGGTGCTCGCTGGGAAGGCCAGGCATTCGGCGATGAACTCGTCTAGCCAGGAAGCGGTGGCCGGGAGCCAGACCCGGCCTGCTTCTATGATGTCCGTGATCGACGAGACCCGGGCCACCTTGTTCCGTTCCACTTTCTTCGGCACGATGGCCACCCCGCTGTTCTTGCGGAGTTCCTGGATCAGGCTCTGGCTCGATGCCGCGTCCTCGATATGCACCGCTCGCCTTATCGACACCCTGTCAGCCGCTGTCAACGCTGACAGTCTTGACAAAATCATGACTGCACAAATACTTCAGGAGCGTTGTTTGGCCGGGGTGGGCAGAAATATGCCTACAAAATGATTTAAACCAACGTCCATCTTGCTCCGCATGAGTCATGGTGTGGGACTAGCGGAGCGTTCAGGTTGCGTCCGGTCCCTGTTAGCAGCAAATAAGGGTATCGGGGTGAATATGAGTGGCATAAAAGATATCACGGACCTGATGGGGCGTGTTTTTTATAGTCTGATAAGCTTATGTCTGGCTACAATCAGTCTCGCAATGATCATTGTTGCCTTATTGGATATTTGGTTATCCGTTTACGGAGAAACCCTGCTGGTAAAGGCTCTCCTGAATGCAATCGGTTTGATTGTTATTGCCATGGCAGTTTTTGATGTTTCCAGATTTTTGATGGAGGAAGAGGTTCTTTGCGCCCGTGGCGCGAAATCACCCGCGAAACAGAGAGATACCTTATTAAAGTTCCTCGCCATCATTGCTATCGCTGTAAGTCTGGAAGCCCTGGTATTTATTTTTGATGCCGGGAAAAAAAATATCAGTGATTTAAGGTATCCGGCTTTCTTGCTGATCGCTGCAATTCTTGTGGTGATCGGCCTTGGTGTGTATCAAAAACTGACTGGTAATGCAGAGAAGCAATCGTAACGGTACAAAATGTTTGTGTAAAAAGAAGGGGGGCGATTGTTCAAGCCCATTGTCAGGTTGGTCTTCGTTGAATTGACGGCTTAACCCCCCCATCCCTTCCAGCTTTTTGAGTTAAGACCGAATGAGTGGTTGAGGCTACCGCCGAAAGGTGAGTCGGCCTTGTCTTTGGTCCATGAGATGTCGCGGTCAGGTTCCCGATCCGGTGCCATGAGGTCGTCGAGTGCTGAGGTGCCGGTGCGGCGCAGGGAACCTCGCAGGTTGATCGGGATGTCGAAGTCGGCAGGACTCATGTGGATACGCGAGAGTGCGTCGACGAGAATATAAAAGGCGTCCACCTGGTCGTCGTGGGTGCTGGCGGGAAAGGCCAGGCATTCACTGATGAACTCATCCAGCCAGGGCGCGGTGGCCGGGAGCCAGACCCGGCCTGCTTCGATGATGTCCGTGATCGACGAGACCCGGGCCACCTTGTCCCGTTCCACTTTCTTCGGCACGATCGCCACCCCGCTGTTCTTGCGGAGTTCCTGGATCAGGCTCTGGCCCGATGCCGCGTCCTCGATATGCACCGCCCGCATCCCCCGTGATCGCCAGGTCGCGTAGAGGGTGGTGATCTTGTGTTTCAGCTCCGGGAAATCCCACCGGCCACGGAACAGGTCGAGCAGGTGGATATCGCCGTGGGGCGTCAGCCCGCCGATGGCCAGCACGCTGTAGTCATTCTGGCTGTTCTTCTTGAAGGCTGTGTCGGCGGCCATGATGATCGAGAGGTAATGGTCGAGGGGCTGGTCGTAGTAGCGCCAGTACTCGGACTTGAGGATGTTGCCCCCTTCAATATAGGGGTTCTGCTGGTAGAGGGATTCGAAGTCACGCGGGTTGAGCTTGCGCTGGGCGTAAAGGAATGCCAGCGGAAAGCGTTCCGGCCAGAGCGGGACGTCGCGGATCGCTTTTTTCTCGATGTAGCGTTTGGAGGGGGATGTGGTCCGGAAGGTTTTGGCGTCCAGGTAGTCCGGGTGGTCTTCCGGCAGTGCTCGCCTGGACGTGCGCTCGACGATCACCTCCCGCTCCTCGATGGCCCTGAAATTGATGTGCAGCCATTCGCCGTTTTTCCATTCCTCCGTTTCCATGATCTTTCCGGCCAGGTCGTCCACATGCCAGCGGGTGAGCACCACGATGGTCTTGGGGGGCGAGCCCTGCACGTCCGGCTGGCGACGGTTGGAGAGCGAGCCGGTGTAGAAGTCCCACACCTTGCGCCGCATGGTGGCGGACTCCGCCTCTTCCCTCGACTTGATCGGGTCGTCGATGATCAGCAGGTTGGCCGGTCGGCCCGTGGTGGTGCCGCCGATGCCCACCCCGTAGTAGGCCCCGCCGAGGGTGGTGTGCCAGGCGTCGGCGGCGCGGCTGGTCTTGCTCATCCCGAAGGCCGGGAACACCTGGGCCGTGACCGGGTTGGCGGCGTTCTCGCGCACCTGGCGACCGAAGCCGGTGGCCAGTTCCGAGTTATAGGAGCAGGACATGGTGTAACGGCAGGGGTTGCGGCCCATGTAGTAGCTGGGGAAATCGACAGTGATGTAGGAGGACTTGCCGTGCCGGGGCGGCATGTTGACCATGAGGTTGTTGATTGTCCGGGCGTTGAGGTCCGGGGTTTTGCCGCGGAGGTGCACGTCGAGGAAGTCCGCCCGCAGTTCGTCTTTTTCCAGCAGGTCGAGGGCGGTGACCAGCAGGCGCTGGAACGGGGTCAGGGTGAAGCCGGGGTGCAGCAGCTCGATGTACCCGGCGTAGGAGGCTTCCGCCTTGTGGAGCTTGAGTAAATGCCTGGCCGCCTCCTTGCGGGAAAGGGTCATGCGGGTTATTCCGCCTGTTTTCTCGCCAGGTAGGCGGCGTAGAGTTCGGTGGCGGTTTGCCGGTCGGTGAGGTGGTCCGCCATCACCCTGTGCAGGTGGGCGCTGAAGGCCCGGATGCGCTCCTCTTTCGGGATGTCGAGGGTGTTCATCTCGCGGATTCGGTCAGCGAACGCCTCAACCGACAGGGTGGACGGGAGGCGGGCTTTCTCGCGGTTATAAATCATGGGGTGCATCCCGGTGTGGCTGTGACCTTCGGCGGGTCAGGTCGCCCGGCGTACCGGATGCGAGAGGAGAAGGTAACGACTGAACGGGAGGATCAGCGTTGATCCTGCTGCGCTTGCTGTGAAAGGTGACGTGGACAATGATTCCCATGGCCGGGTTCCCTGGCGCTGTTTGGTATCATTGTTGTCGTTAGCCCGGTGGTGTGTCGTCCCGGTCATCCTCGTGGATGATCTTTTCGAGTTCTTCCCGGGTGAGTTTGGTGGCGTCGTTGTGGCGCACCTCGTTGAGGGTGTGCTTCAGGTCCGGCACGCACTTGTTCAGCAGGGCGCGGTAGAGGTTCACCTGCTGCTGGTTCCAGGAGCGCTTGCCTTCCATCACTTCGAGGGCGCGTTCGGTCTGTTCGGTGACGATGTTGTAGAGGCGGGTGCGAAGGCGGGCGATGTCGCGGGCGTCGACGCCCTGGGTGATGGCCGCATCGCCGGGTTTGGCGGGGCGGGGGTCGGCGTCTTTGCGGGCCGTCTTGTGTTGCGCGACGGCGGAACGCCGCTCGCCATTGGCGATGCGCCCTTTCTGGCTTTCCATCTCGGCGAAGGTCATGCCCGGTTTGAGGTGGGGGGTGCCTTCCTCCGGTGCCCGGACATCCTTATCCCTGGCGGTCATCGTCTGTTGCCCGTGCCGTGTGTGTACTGGGCATTATAGGCAATGGGGATCAGGGAGCGCGTTCCACCAGGCTGATGACGGAGTCCAGTTTGTCGGTCAGGTGGTTCAGGGATTGGTGTAGGTCGTCGAACCGTTGGTTGGCCTGTGCGAAGCGGGTCTCCACCCGGGTCTCGAACAGCTCCAGCCTGGTGGCAAGGGAGCCGATGATCTCGGCATGCTTGACCTGGTAGGCCTCGATGGTATCTGTCTTGTTCAGCAGCTTGACCATGGCGACGCGCTGTTTTTCCAGCAGGTCGTTAATGATCCCGATACCGCGAGCGTTTTGCTCTACCTGTTCTTCCAGTGTGAATGTGTGTGACATACAACCCGCCCGTATCATTGATGTGGCAGGAAGGATAGGAGGACATGGCGGTTATGCAAACCACGATAAGGATACGAACGTAGCTTGAGTCCCCGATTTTGCTGGCAATGCGCGCGGTACCAGGGATGGCAACTGTCGGCGGGACTCCGGTCGGCGGTCCCGACCCCGCCCCCCCCTATCGTAGCCTCTCGCTCGTCCGTCTTTTTCTCCTCTGCGTGACACGTTTTCGACACGGAAATGCCGTAACTCGTTGATTTTCAATCGCTATTTGTGCACAGGAAAGGCATTTTGCACTCACCCGCTGTCGCGTTCACGGATTCGGACAATCCGCGCCACCCCTCACCCCCCAACCCGTAACACATGATCCGGCCTCTCGTCGTCCTTACACGCAGGAATACTCGAAGAGTATGAGAAGGGGCCGTGAGCCACCGGAGCTGGTCTGGTGGTGTTTTCCCCGATTCCGCGAGTATCGCGAAGGAGATTCACACATGGACGTCAAATCAATCTCGAAAGCCAACATCGCGCAGGCACGCAAAGAACTCGGCGACGAGGCCGTTTGCGCAGAGCTCACCCGCAGGATTGAGTCGCGTATGGCCAAGGGCAAGAAACCCAACCCGTTCGCCGTCGAGACGGTCAAGGCGCTCGGTGGCACGGTTCCCGCGCAGGTCGAAGCGCAGGTGAAGGAGCAGGCCGCGAAGCGAGGCAAGCCGAAGGCCAGCAACGAAACAAGCCTCGACGCGCTCATGGCCAGGTACGAGGGCATACCCGCAGGCAAGCTGCGCACGATCCGCAGCCGCACCAAAGATCCGAAGAAGCTCGCCGCGATGGATGCGGTTCTCGCGCAGGAATCACCTGCACAAACCCAGCCTGGCCTCGTCGACCAGCTCAAGGCCGAGGTCGCTGGCATGAACATCGACGAACGTGCCGCGCTCGTGGGCATGATCATGGGTGAGTGATTCACCCGTAGGACGAAACCAACCCGCCTTGTGCGGGTTTTTTTGCGCCTGAAATTCACAGAGGAGCCACACGATGAACAGACCACAACGTCAACCCAAACAACAACGCGAGCAGCGGGATCAACCTGTCGACATGCCAACCTACGAGATCGTGTGGGTACGAGGGCAGTGGAAACTCATCCCGTCGTATCGCATCCGGTAACCCTTTTCTCGCACAGGAATACCTGAAAGGTATGGTGACCCTCGGGTGAAAGACCAATCGACACCCGGCACAACACCGGCGCTTGTGCGTTACAGGAGAACACTGTCATGGATGACATCGATTTTGAACAGCTACGCATCGTCTTCGAGCGTGACGACGATTGCGCTGACCCACTGGAAGACCACGACGACCTTACCCTCGTGTCCTTCCACCCTCACTATGGCAATCGCCACGGTTTCAACGACGCCGACGAACTCAAGCGCTACGCCAGAGAAAGTAACTGTCGTTTATTTCCCGTGTACTGCTACGACCACAGTGGTCTGGCTTTCTCGCTCGAACCTTTTTCGTGTGGCTGGGACAGTGGTTTGTACGGTTATCTCGTGGCCACCAGGTCTATCGTCGATGAGTTCAAGGGCAACAAGAAAACTCCGCTCAAGAAATACGTGCGAGCTGTCCTCGAAGAATACGACACATGGCAACGGGGCGATTGCTGGTGCTATCGAATCCTCGACCGCCATGGCAATGAACTGGACTCGTGCCGGGGCTATATCGGTGAAGACTGGTGCAAAGACGCCGCCATCGACGCCGCTCAACAGGAACGGGCACGGATCGAAAAGGCCAGACAGCACAGGGTCAAGCAATTCATACGCCATCGCGTTCCCCTCAATCAACGCAAGCAAATCATGGAGGATTTCACATGATCGTATTTGCCGACTCGATCAGCCAACAGGCCGTCGCCGAAGCCATGCGCAGGTATGACTATGTCCGCGATCGCATCACGTCATGGCTCATGGAGGCCAGTTACCAGCAACGATGCCTAACGCCCGAGAATGAGCGCGATGACACCCCGCTCGAACAATGGCAATGGGAGAACAACGTCGAAGCCAGGCACATGATGAAGACGGTTATCTGTGTTAACAGCAATGACATTGACAAACCTACCGGCCTGCCGTTGGAAATCGGATTTGCTCGCTACACCGTCCACGTTGGCAAGTATGGAATACCCTCGGGTGAGCCAGACCAGCAGGGTTGGGGCTACTTCAACGGTGTCCTGCTCAATCACGGAACCATCGGCGACCCTGACTGGTCAATACATACGTAGGCAACAGGGAGGAACCACCGTGCTTATAACCATCATCGAAATCACCCGGAACGGAAACGACGTCGCGGTCATCGTTGACGGCATGCTCATTCTTTCCGCCGACCCGTCCGCAGGCGATGATCCCGGTGCGGTCTATCAGGTTGCAGAGCGATTGGGCACAAGGTCAGACGCTACGCTGCAAATCATCAAGCAACAGCCCGAGGCTGACTGGAACTGGGATGCTGTCTGCAAGGCGCTATCGCCCCAGCTCAAGGCAATATGTTTGTGACTACAGGGAAGGAAACCAATGCAACACCAGGACTACATAACCGCCTATATCATCGTCATCCCGACGATGTGGGGTGATTATTACTCAACCGGTAAAGACTGCCTCAACCTCTACGCCTCTGAGTGGGAGGCCGAAGTGGATCTCCACAACGTCGATGAAGAAATGGTGGACGGTTTTGAGGCCGAGGTCGTAGAGGTCAATGTTTACCGGGACGGCACAGTCGAAAACCGGTTTCGCAGGTTTGAAGACATCATCAAGACTCTCATCCAACAAAGGAGGAACGTGACTGTCGAGTCAGCCAAGGCCGCTCATCGCAAGTTTTACGACGAACATAGGGTGGTGATGTGAATCACTACCTTGTTGTAGGGCGTCTCGAATTTCATGAAAACGAAGTCTTCTTCATTGAGGCTGAGTCGCACAGGAAAGCCGTTCAGGATTTTCTGGGCATCATGCGAGACATCTTCAAGGATGAGCTCAACGAGGACGGTGGCAGCGTGATCCATATCGATCTGGTTATCGCGGTGCAAGACGACAACGCCATCCTTGTTCGCGAAGAATCGTTCAACATAGCCCCATGAGGAGAATCAATCATGAACCAGTCCGTTTCAAACCACATCGCCTGCAATCTGAACTACTTCAGGAACATTGCCTGCCACCTGTACTACTTCGTTCACTATCTCGACGAATACTATGGCAACCTCATGGATATCAGTGGGGATGATGATGGTCATTGCGAGGCGGTATTCTGGTTGTATGACTATGCCAGGGCAATTGAGGTGGCCTACCTCAACCGGGAAGAGGGCCTCAACTCGCCGGGCGTGTTTGTTGACGACATTGCCGGGAATCTCGCCGCCAGGCTGTACATCGAACTCGGCAAGCCAGACCTGACCACCTTCGAGGTGCATGTCCAGCAACTGGTCAATGCCTACTGTGCAGAACAGATCCATTCCGACGACGACGCACCGCTGCTGCCGAGGCTGGAAAATCCATACCGGTTCTTCATCGTGCGACTCCGTTTACACATTGGTGAGTACGAAAAGCATACCTATCACGTCATCCAGGCCAGGAATCAGGACATGGCGTGTATTGAAGCGCTCACCGATGAATGTCATAACGAACCCTGCTTCGACGAGTTTCCCGACCAGCGGGCCTGCCGGGATGGCGGTGAGTATGTCTATCGAGTGCAGGGGATTCAGGAAATAACACCCGAGCAGGCCAGACAGTTCCAAATGATACGAGACCTGTCTCGCTGTTAAGAAAAAGGAGGCTTCAGCCTCCATTTTTTCATGGCCACAGGGAGGACGAGCCATGCCTATCAACGCCTACAAGAGCAAAACCCACCTCACCATCGGCGACACCATTCGATACCGGCCAGCGTTCGGACGAGGCGAACCCGTCTCGGGAACCATCGCCAGCATGGAGCTGACACCCAGGCCCCGTGAGAAATACGGTGTCAGCGTCGACCGGATCAATGTCGAAGCGGTGCGGGACAACCTCGTCGTGTTCACTTTCGGGGAGGGGCGCTGGTGCTATTCAGAGCAAGTCATTCTCGATGAATAACAGGGAGGATTCATCATGGGCTATACACATTACTGGAAGATGGACGGTGAGCGTAAGCATTTCACCGAGCGTGAGTGGCACACCTTCAGGCAATTGTGGTGCGAGGTTTACCCGAAGCTGCCAAAGACCGACGCTACCTGCTCGGGTGATCCATTACCGTTGGCGCTCGCTGTATGCGACAAATCCCCAGCCAAAAAGACTATCGTCGCCACTGATGCCGGGCAGGTTTTCACAACCCATACCCTGTTCGAATCCGATGGCGATGAGGTGACTAACATCATGTCGTTCAACGGGTGCCATCCCGACGACCCGGATGGTAACAGGATCGACCTCGGCCACGAGGGTTTTCACATCCTGCAAAAAGGGAACGATGACTTCAATTTCTGTAAAACTGCCCGCAAACCCTACGACTTCGCCGTGTGCGTAGCGCTGGGCTGTCTGCGCATGGCGGTCGAGGAAGACGGTGTTCTGCAAATCACCAGCGACGGTGGCTTGAACGACTGGGAACCGGCGTTGCTGTTTCTCAAGGACAACCTCGAATCCCGTGTGATCGACGCCTACGGGTTCTCAACAGCGAACGAATTACTGTTCATCATGAACACCAAAATCACGCCCGCACCACACCCCGAATCCCCCTTCGACCCGATCGCCTGGCTCATGTCCTGAGTGCGTTAGTTTGCAAACCATGACCAATGGTTAGACATTGGTAAACACAAGCCCTTAAACCGTTCTCGCACAGGGATACTCAAAGAGTATGAGTCAGTGCAGAGCCTGATGCTGTCCGGCATCAACGGTGCAACCAACAGGGAGAGTTCAACAATGGCTACTCGTAAAAGTGCGAGGGAGTTACCTTCGCCAAAGGAATTGTACGACAACCGAAACAACCGGGCCGAGCTGCGCAAGTGGTGGCATCTCGCCTTCAAGAAAGCCTACAGGTCATACAACTGGCAACACATATTCGAGACGTCCAACTGGATTTACCGCACAGATCACCCGATCCGGATCAACAAGCCACTGCCTACCTGCTTCCGGGACAAGGTACACAACAAGGTGCTGGTGTTCATGATCGTCAAGGCAATCACGGTGAACAGGATCGAACGTCTCGACGTGTTCCAGAAATTCATCGACGCCATATCGGACAAGGATCTCGCATTCAACGACAACACCGACTCCTTCGGTCGCCACAAGGAATGGACGATCGACGTCATTGATGCTGCGTTCAAAGCAATACGCGGCAGTCATCCCGCACCCACACCAACCTTCAAGGACGATGACATGAACGCACCCGCAGTCCCCGAGCCTGCCGCTTCTACAGACACCGCGCAAAGCCAGCTGATAGCGAAAGCCGATGCCTTCGAGCTGCCCAACCCCCTCACAGTCAATGGTGACGACGGTGTCATGAGCGCCATCGACAACCTGCTCAGGGCGACCGGCTCTCCCTATTCGATGAACCAGTTCGTCGATGCGATCAACATGGGCATGAAGTTCCGCCATCTGGCCGAGCAGCAGGATGATGAGATCGCCAGGCTGAAGCGCATGTCAGACGACACCCCGAAGATCACCGGCAAGATCGACGCCTACGACAGCGACACCGACCTCTCGATTCCGGCAGGCGAAATCACCTACCGCAAAGCCTGCGATGTATTCAATGTGCCCACCACCGACGAGAAGACCCGCAACGCCCTCGACTTCGACGTGCCTTACTTCGAGTGGGACGGCGAGCATCCGTGGGTGCCGGAGGCCGACGAGTTCTACGCCTTCAACGTCGATACCCTGCTGCCCTATCTCTCGACCATCGTCGCAGGCAAGAACGCCTGGCTCTACGGCCACACCGGTACCGGCAAGACCACCCTCGCCCAGCAAGTCTGCGCCAAATTGAACTGGCCCATGCGTCGGGTCAACTTCGACGGCGATATCTCCCGTCTCGATCTGGTTGGCCAGACCAAACTCGATAACGACGACGGTACCACGGTATCCAGGTACGTCGACGGTGTTCTCCCCCAGGCCATGAACTCACCGACCATCCTGCTTCTCGACGAACTGGATGTGGGCAGGCCAGATGTGTTGTACGCACTCCAGAACGCCCTCGATCAGGGCCAGCTAACCATCACCGACGATGGCGGTCGCCGCATCAAGGCACACCCGTTCTTCCGTGCCGTCGCAGCCTGCAACACCCAGGGCCAGGGCGATGACAGCGGTCTCTACCAGGGTACCCGGGTGCTGTCGAGAGCCCTGCTCAATCGCTTCCATAACTTCATCCCCGTCGATTACATGCGCCGCGATGATGAACTGGCCGTACTTCGTAGCAAGGTGCCGACACTTGATGACGACATGGCAGACAAGCTCATGCAGTATGTCCACGAGCACCGTGTCGCTTTCACCAGCGTTGAAGTGACCGAGCCGGTCTCGTTGCGCAACATCATCGGGGCGGCACAGGAATACAGCTTCTACCACACTCGCATCGGTACTGCCGACGCTATCAATCTCGCCATCAGTAACACCATCCTGAACCGCGCCAACCCCGAGGACCGGATCGTTCTGCGTGGCATCGCCCAGCGGGTGTTCCCCGGTGCCGGGTTTTAAAGACTAACCCGCTACAGATTTCAGTGTGGCATGGACGACACACCAGTTTTCGACGGCCATAGGGCCGTTTTTTGTAAAGGAGTACACAGATGAAACGCAAAACCACATCCATGAAGGCGTCGGACTTCACCCACGAGTGCCGGGGCACTTCAAGAACCTTCGGTCGCAACGAGCGGATCGACATCGTGTTCCGTGGCAACATGGCGGGAACCGACGGCAACAAGATCATCTATCCCTCCCTCGATCTGAAATCCACCCTCGACGAAAACCAGGTCGCCGTGAGCCGTGGTTACATCGACCACGAGACGGGGCACCTGCGTTACACCGACATGGAGGCGTTCCAGAGCTACGCCAGACAAGCCATCGAAGCAGGAACCCCCTTCAGGAAGGATATCGCCAACGGCATCGAAGATCCCCGCATGGAACGGCTCGTGATGCAGGACTATGAGGGAGCCACTGACAACCTCACCGCCGTCGCCAATGCCGTGTGTCGACAGATGCTTGAGACAATGGCGAGCGACACGGACTCACCATGGTACGCCTTTGTCCCCGTGACGCTGGCCAACATGGGACGGGTCAACAACGGCCTCAGGGGCGACGACCTCAGCGATTTCCTCGGTGCAGTGCAGGCCAGAATGAGTGCCGGGCAATACCGGATGTGTGTCGACTGGGCGGCTCGAATCACCGGGCTTGCCAGTACACAGGACTCCCTCGCACTCGCCGACGAAATCTTCGATGCCATCGTCGAGTTGGAACCCGGGACCGATAAGCCAGACGATGATGCGTATTCAGACACGGACACGGGTGATAGCGATGACGCCGGGGATGCAGACTCGGACGGTGACGGATCGGGTGACTCGGACAGCTCAGGCCGTGGCTCGCAGCCAGACAGTGACGGCGACGATGATGCAGACGATGACGGTAATGGTACCGGCCATGATGACTCGGAGGGTGATAACTCGGTCGATACCGCCGACGATGACACCCCCAGTGATGGCGATGGTAAGCCGGGAGTGAATGATGCCGACCACGACGACCCACGCTTGAAAGTCGGCGGCACCAAAGGACTGCGGGGTGACGTAACGGCGGCGATCAAGGATGCCGTTGCCGACCATACCGGCGATGGTTCAGAGTATCGCACCTTCTCGACCGAGTTCGATACGTGGAGTGACAAGACCACCGACGACGAGATCGGTACCCTGATGCGGGACAAGGACAATCTCAGCCGTTACGACGAGGCGGTGAACGAAACCGCTGGCAAGATCAATGTGATGCGCCGGAAACTGGAGACGGCGCTGGCCGCCCGGCGGGATGTGCGCTGGGTAGGCAGCCAGAAAGCAGGCCGCCTTGATCCCCGGCGGTTGGTCGGAGCCTACAACGCCGAGGATGATGTCTATCGGTTCCGCGAAGAGGACAACGATGTCGAGACGGCGGTAACCGTGCTGGTGGACCTCAGCACTTCAATGATCAGGAACGGCAAGAACACCATCGCCATGCAATCGGTGATCGCTATCGCCGAGGCGCTGGAAAAGACCCACGTTCAGTATGAAATCCTCGGGTTCTGCACCAACCGGCACAGTACGGCGACGGTGAAGTTACGGTCGAGCATGGATGCTTACATGCGGCGTGATGACTATGACACCCGGCATCCCCGGGGATTTAACTTCACCCGTTTTGAAGCGATTAACATGGCGATCTTCAAGGCGTTCAATCAACCGTTGAACCTCTGTCGCACCAGTCTCGTCGCTGTCGAGCGGGTACCCTGCAAGTCCTATGTCTGTAACTGTGACGGTGAGAGTCTGTTGCTGGCCTATGACCGGCTGCGAGTGAGGCCGGAACCCCGCAAGGTGCTGATGGTCCTGAGCGACGGCGCTCCGATGATCAATGGAACCAATGACCGCACCCGGTTAGCCCGGCACCTGTACAGTTCGATCAGGGATATCGAGGATGATGGCGTCGAGGTGCTGGGTATCGGGATCGTTGACAGCGCCGTGCGCAACTTTTATCCCAGGCATGTCGTTGTGCATGCCATCAAAGACCTGACCACTGTGGCACTGGAACAGATCGCGAAGATACTGCTGGGAAGGCGGCTGTAGCGGGCAAAAAAAGCCCGCATAGACGGGAGCGGGCGGAGGCTTTCAATGCAGCGGGTAACTCTACCCTAACAAAGGTTTATCATCGTGTGTTGTAAAAGTGACATAAAGGGTAAATATATTTCCCTTTGGCGTGACGATGTAACCTATTTCCTGTACAAATAGGCACATCGGAAGGTTTTATTAAACCGATGGACAACAACCAGTCAACAAAACAACAGAACGATAATTCCTGGACGGACGCTTTGGAGGCTCACGCATGAAAGAGACTGTCGCATCACTCAAGGCGGAGATTGACACGCTGAATACCCGCCTCGGGGATCTCGAAGCAAAGCATATGGCATTGATCCAGGCGCTCGGCGACATGCATCAGAACAGCATGGCGACCATCTGGCGCATGGCCAGCGGTAGCGGGTTGTCGCCAGCGCCGAGAGCCGAGATTGTACGCGAGCCCGAGAACAGCACGGCGCTCCAGGGCTTTTTCAAACTGTCGACCAAAGCCCACGCCGTGGCACAGATGCTCTGTCGCGGAGCCAGGAACGACGAGATTTCCGAGCGGCTCGGCGTCACGCTGTCGACGGTGAAGGTGATGATCCACCATATCAAGAAGCGGCTCGAAGTACCGACCCGGACCGCGATGGCCATTGCCTTGAAAGAGTGTTACGAGTCAGTGTCGCCGGAGCAGTACGTCGCGGCATCAGGCGGCCTGCCGATCGACTGGGACAAGAACTATGACGAGAAATACGAGTCTGAGTTCAAGGATCTGTTTGCGAAAGCGAGATAGCCAGGACGGTACTTGATCGCTGACAAGTTAGAGGAGCTGAACAGGGAGCAGCATTAACAGGGAGGTAAAACCATGGCGCTGAAACTGACACGGAGAGACGACTCATCAGCATGGCAGATGGTCGGCACAGTCGGAGGCCAGCGGGTACGGCGCTCGACCCGATGTAAGGATTACGGACGGGCCGAGCAGTTCATGGCGCAGTTCTACTATGACGCCATGAACGACAAGACCAACCGCGAGCTGTACACCATCGCTGATCTGGTCGACGCCTATCTCAAGAAGCCCGGACTCAGGCTCGGGCTTCGCTCTCACAATATCCTGCTGAGAATGCAAGATTACTGGAAGGATGTCCGGGCGCACCTGTTTTGCCAGGAGAGCGTAAACCGGTACATCAAACGGTTCCACTCGAAGAACAAGGCGAACACCATCGAGCGGGAACTCCGGCAGTTGAATGCCGTAATCAACTACTGCGAGCAATCGAGGATGGTCTCGGGTATCTTCCGGCCCATCTTCGACCGGATCGATGATGCACGGGTACGCTGGCTCGAACCCGGGGAACGGGAGGCGTACCTGGCCGAGGCCGATGCGCTTTATCGCGGATTCCTGACCGTGTTGTTCTATACCGGCTGTCGCATCGGCGAGCTGCGCAATCTCACCTGGCAGGATGTGACCGAAGACGCACTGGTGTTCCGTCACTGGAAGGGGCAGCCCCGTAAGCTGAGGGTCAGGGCGGTGCCCATGCATGACAAGGTGCGCGAGGTGATCGGGTCGCTGACCCGGGAGCCCGGCAGAAAGGTCTTCCCGAAGCGCTGGTATAACTATGGCCGTGTGTATAAGGAGCACATGCGCATTTGTGAAGCGCTGGGCATCGAGGACTTCAAGCCCCACGACATCCGGCACACCTTCGGGACACTGCTGGCCAGGCAGTGTGCGAACCCCTGGCATATCTCGAAGCTGATGGGGCACTCCAGCCTTCAGACCAGCCAGCGTTACATCCATCTGGCCGCGCAGGATTTCGACGGGGCCGTGAGTTTATTGTGATGGTATGAAGGGGATCAAGAAAGGAACAAGGGCCGAGGAGCCCTTTTTTTAGTTCGCCCGAACCCTGGTCACGGGTTAGGCAGGTTCCCAGGGTCGGACTCGCGTGTCATGGATCACGCTGCACTCACCGCATGTGCGTCGATCACGATGGAGGTACCCGTCTTGACCGATACGGTGAGCGGGGGGATTTTACCGGAGCGGGGTTGTAGGGGCAATGGGCTCGTTACCGATACTCACAAATTGTTAGTTTCAAATTGCCTGTCAGGGCTTGGGTACTTTTTGGGTACTTTTGAGCCGATTCAGGACGATTGGGTACGAAATTGTTAGACATGCTAACCCATCAAAAAAATTTATTTGCTTAAAAATCAATGACATAGCAATAACAAATAGTAAGAATCCCTTGCTCCTTGTGTGTTTGGTGTTTTTTTATGCACTGTGTTAGTGAACGGTGATGCTTAAATCAGGCGCAGGAACAGGCTGCCCACGTGACAGAGAGGTGCTTGAAATATTCCTATCAGCAAGGTTAGGGTTGCGAGGACGCTCAAACATGCCACGAAATGACCTTTCTGATCGATCATCCGGATGGGTGAAAAACCAGTTTGACAGTGTCTGTGTCGCCAAATTTTCAGGCCGAATCCTGTGGGAATCGCTGGTGACCCATTCAGCAACGCTACCGTGTTGTTCGTGTCCGAAAGACGTTTCGTGGTTTGTGGCGACTTGAGTGAGCAGGGTTTTCATGAGGATCATGGCGATGTCCTGCATATCCCAGTGTTGTTGATGTCCATCGTCAAACAACGCATTGATCTGATCGATATCTGCTCTCAGTTGTGCTTTTACCGCTATCTGTGTTGCCTGGTATTCCGGGCTATCCATGAAAGGCTGCAGATCTGTAGCACCTTCGCCTAACGTGGCTAGATCAACATCAACATCAACATCAACATCATTGCAATCAAAGATCAGTTTAAGCCAACAAATCCAAGGGTCTTCAAAGTGAATAGGCCCAAGTTTGTAGTGGCCCCAATGGATGAAATGGCATTCTGTCTGTGCCATGAAATCACGCAGTATCTGCTGTTTGTCGGTGATGCCGTTGCGGATTTGTTCCTGAATAAAGGGTATAAGCTGAAGCTTTGTGATACATCTTGCCGTATCAATGGTGGCCTGATGGGTTTTTTCCATGTGCTTGCGTTCAAAATCTGGCCCTGCTGGACTGAAAAGCGCCGTCACATAGTTTGGTCCCCCTGGATGTGGATTCTTTGCCGCAATGGCTGCAACGGCATCATACAATTCAGGGGAGTAACCGGTATCACCTGCATCAAAAATGCACTCTTTTTCCGTCATCAAGAGATAACCGAATCCTGGGGCTTTGTGGAAGTTGGTTAAGGGGTTTGTACCCGCCCAGTGCTTGGTGGGAATGGCGACCAATGTTGCGATGGTATCATCACTGCCGGGTCGTTTAATGGTGTAAGGCACAAAGGCATCAGCTGCCAAGCCGACAGGTGTACCATCATTACAGTTATTTTCGAGGGTTTCATTGAATAGTGGATCTATTTGTTCAGAGCCTGCGGGGAAACACAGTCGGGTTCTAATAGGGGCAGTTGGAACGACATTGACCTCAGGGTGCCCGGAAAGACGACGAATGAACTGTTCAAAGGGTTGGATGATCCGTTCAAAAAGCGTCGGCATTTGCGGGTAGAGACGGTAGAGAGGGAGATCTTTAAAGTGATCCAGGTGGGCATGGGAGATCAATACCAGGTCCGTATTTTCGAGTCCCTCAGGAATAACAGGGGGGAGTTGGGGGGAGTAACCAGGTCCAAGCTTGTTAACAGCCGGATCAACAGCAATATAAAGCTTATCATTGTCGCAGGTTGGCAGTGCAATGCCTAAGTGAGCATGCCCGCGTTTTATAAATCCTCCCCGGTCTGTCTGCTTACTGTCCTGACAGGGCCTTATGCCGTTTTGTATGTGAGTCAGCGCGTTTGCTTTTATCTGCCTGCTTAAGAAAAACAGATCTTTACCTGAAAAAAAGCGTTTAATTTTTTCCCACAATGTTGATAGGCCGATCTTCAGTGCGTCTATGGGATCGCGTAACCCGGCGATCAGAGGAGTCTCTGTCTGGTGTGAGTAATATTTCCTGTCACGATGAACGGCAGGCTGGCGGCCCCATTCGGTATAATTCAGTTGTTGCCATGTGCAGGGTGGGCTGCCAGGCGCTTTTTCCCATACTGTGAGGGTGTCAGCGCAAGCCTGTACTTCCCGGAGTCCTTGAAAACATTGCCGTTGGTCATTGTCGACCGGCATGGCAATAGTCGGCCGGTCTGTTGTGGTAACCGCTGTAGGGAAAATTCGCTGATTAGAATCGGCAGACATCGGCGTTTTATATCATTGTGAAGTAAAAATTAATTTCCTTCTTAATTAGGCCGTTATGGCAGGAAATAGTTCAGTAACTAGCGGCAATTATTATTCCTTAACTCCCGCTTAACGATCTGAAGAAGTAAGGCTAAATTGAATGAAGAGAGCGTCCCCTGTGCTCTTCAGGCAAAAT